>NZ_BAAHXI010000007.1:0-77084 GCF_054656955.1 Deferrisoma palaeochoriense | reverse complement strand
GTATTTATGGATCTGGGGGACGTTGTTCGGTTTTATAAGTTGTTTGGACCCCCGGTTCGGGCCCGGCGAACGCCCTGGCATGCCAGGGGCGAGGAAGGGCGTCCTGGGGGGCGACAGGGGGCCGTGAGTCAACCAGCGTGCAACCGCACCATGTGCTCCCGGATCCACGGGAACAAGTGCTCGTAGTCGCTCTCGCCGCGGTCCAGCAGCCCCATCAGGAACCGATACGCGCCGTTCGGGTCCACCCTGAGCTTCCACCCGTTCAGGCGCAGAAACACGTCCGTGGCAAAAAACGCCACTCGCTTGTTCCCGTCCACGAACGGATGATTCATCAGAAGGGACTCGAAAAGGGCGGCTGCCATCGAGGGAAGATCCCGGTAGTAGCCCGTTCGGGGGCGATACAGGGCGCTTTCGAGAAGCCCCAGGTCGCGGACGCCGGTCCTGCCCCCGAACACTTCGATCAGCCTGGCGTGGATCGCCAAGACTTCGTCCACCGTGAGGAACGAAACCGTGTCACTCGGCAAGGAGTCGCCCCAGTTCCTCATTCTCGGAAACGGATGCCTCCAGGTGCTCCAGGACCACCGGCCTCACCCGGCGGCGTTCCAGATACTCCCGGATCGCATCGGTCAGGAGACCGGAGATGCTCTGGTGGGCCTCGCGGGCGAATTGCCGGAACTCGCTCCACACCGCCTCATCTACCTTGGAACTGATCTTCACAGCTCCCATGGGTCACTCCTCGCAACTTTCCGCTCGAACGCGGGGAGGCTAGCAGGCCAAAATCCTCTCCGATTCCAGCGTCGCCGCCTGTCTCAAAGCTGTGGGCGCGCTCTCCGTACCAGGGAGCAGAAGTCGGAGGTCAGAGAACAGAGCCCCCTGCCCTCTGGTCGCTGACACGTGGCACGGACTCCGGGCCGACACCGGGTTGTCCATCCGGCCGGCACCCCACGCGCGGTAGGGCCCTACCGGGCCCAAGTGGCTCTTAAAGAGTCAAGATATGTCAAGACATCCGCGGGGGCAACCTCCCGGCCTCCCGGCGTCACGGTGGAACGGCCGGGCGAAGCGCGGGTGATGACGATGGGGGGAGTCTCAGGAGGCGGAGGGCGCCGCCTCGGGTTCGGTCCGGGTGATCAGGTCCCACAGATCGTCCACCCGGAGCGGGTTTCGCACCCGCGTGCCACGAACGTCGAAGGGCCGGTCGCCGTTGTAAAGGACGAATCCGGGCGTGGTAGGGCCCGCCCCAACGCCCCGGAAGCGCTCGATCCCCTTGAGGAACGCCGGGGAAAAGGTCTCAGAGGACTTGATCTCCACCGGGATCAGCCTTCCCCCGTGCCGCACCACGAGATCCACCTCATTGCCGTGGGAATCCCGGAAGAAGTACACCTCGGGTCGGAGGCCCCGGTTCAAGGCCCCCTTGATCACCTCGGTGATCACGAGGTTTTCGTAAAGGTTGCCGCGGAGCGGGTCGCGGAACGCCTGGTCTTCGGAGTGGATTCCCAGAAGGAACGAGCACAGCCCGACGTCGGTGAAGTAGAGCTTGGGCGACTTGACGACTCGCTTTCGCACGTTCTGAAAGTACGGTGGCACCTCGAACACAATGTAGGACGCCTGGAGAACACTGATCCAGTTGCGCACCGTCGTGGCCGAAACCCCAACGTCGTTGGCCAGCGACGAATGGTTCACCACCTGTCCCACACGGCCGGCCAGGAGCACGAGGAACCGCTGGAACAACGAGAGATCCCGAAGCCGCACCAGCGCTCTGACGTCGCGCTCGACGTACGTCTGGAGGTACCCGTTGAAAAAGCGGCGGGGCGACAACCCCTGTTCATGGAGTCGGGGAAAGCCCCCCTTGATCACCAACTCGAAGGGATCCCACTGGGGCTTATAGTGTCGGAGTTCTGGAAGGGAAAACGGCCAGAGCGTCAGCACGGAGGTGCGGCCGGCCAGGGTTTGGGTCACGGCCTGGTGGACTTCCGGTTGGTGACTGCCAGTGAGGACATACCGGTTGGGCTTGGGCGATTCGTCTACCATGCCCTGCAGGTATGAGAGCAGAACGGGAAAACGCTGCACCTCGTCGAGAATCGCCCCGTCCCCGAGCGAGCGCAAGAATCCCCGAGGATCCGCCTCTGCAGCCAAGCGCACGTCGGGGTCCTCCAGCGACACGTAGGGTCTGTCGGAAAACGTCATGCGCACGAGGGTGGTCTTGCCGGCCTGGCGGGGCCCCAGCACGGTGACCACAGGGTACTCTGCGGCGCTCTCAAGAAGTTCCCGGGTGATCTCACGGTGGACCATGCGGGTAGACTACGGCTGTTTTGTGCAATTCGCAAGTTTTATTTTTGATCTACACAATTCAGACGTCTCGGATTCGATCGGCCGGCTTGACAGGCTCGCGGGGCTCAGGGGAACGGAGATCGGGTGGACGTTGTTCGGTTTTATAAGTTGTTTGGCCCCCCAGTTCGGGCCCGGCGAACGCCCTGGCATACCAGGGGCAAGGAGGGGCATCATGGGGGGCGACGGGGGCCGTGAGTCAACCGCCGTGCAACCGCACCATGGGCTCCCGAATCCACGGGAACGTATGGCCGTAAGCGCTCTCGCGTTCCAGTAACCCCGCCTGGAACCGATACGCGTCGTTGGGGCCCCCAGGGCCACCAGCCGTTCAAGGGACGGAAGGGTCGGGCTTGGGCCAGCACGAACGGGGGCACGTGGTGCGCCGCATACCCTGAGGAACGAAGCCGCCCCACTCGGCCAGGAGTCGCCCCTGTCCCTCGTTCTCGGAAATGGATGCCTCCAGGTGCTCCAGGACCACCGGCCTCAACCCGGCGGCGTTCCCGAGGAGTTCCCGGGTCGTATCGCGGCGGCTCAGGGTGAGCGGCTAAGGGCCTTTTGCGCGGCTTGCAAGTTGTTTTTACCGTTTGCCCGCCTGACCCCGGCGGACGGGACCACGCTCCCGCGCGCCCCGGTTCGCCCTAAACTCCGACTCGACCGGTCGGCTTGACAGGTCCGCTTCCTCTGGCACAGTGGTGGTCCATCCGACCCTGCTCGTCAACGAAGGAGGGAGCGACCATGCCACAGATCCAGTGGGAAACCGATTTTCAGAAGGCCGTGGCCCGGGCGAAGGCCGAGGACAGGCCGGTGCTCCTCGACTTCTTCAACCCGGGGTGAATCGGCTGCCAACAGATGGATGCGGTCACGTATCCACAGGAAGCCGTCGCCGAGTTCGTGTCCACCCGGATGGTGCCGCTTCGGATCCCGTCGGACGCCCAGCCCTACGCCGGCCAGTTCAACGTGAAGTGGACCCCGACCCTGGTCACCCTCGACCGGGACGGCACCGAGCACCACCGGACCCTGGGGTTCCTGCCGCCGGAGGAGCTCCTCCCGTCGCTCCTTCTGGGCTCGGCCAAGTGCCATTTCGACGCCGAACGGTTCGAGGCCGCCCTCAAGGACCTCGACGAACTGCTCTCCCAGTACCCCAAGTCCGACGCGGCTCCCGAGGCGATCTTCGTGCGCGGGGTGGCCCGGTACAAGCACACCGGCGACCCCAAGCCCTTGAAGGAGGCCTACGAGAAGCTCGCGGCCGACTACCCGGACAGCCCGTGGACGAAGCGGGCCCTCCCCTACCGGCTTCTATAGAGCGCGAAGCGGCCCGGGCGATGTCCGGGCCGTTGATCGGTTCGTCTAACCGGGGGATCAGTCGCGCAGGTGGCGGGAGATCACGAGGCGCTGGATCTCGCTCGTGCCCTCGCCGATGGTGAGAAGCTTCTGGTCGCGGTAGAACCGCTCCACGTCGTAGTCGCGCATGAGGCCGTAGCCCCCGTGGATCTGAACGGCGGCGTCCACCACCCGGCCCATGACCTCGGAGCAGTAGAGCTTGGCCATGGCGGCGTACTTGCCGAAGGGCCGACCGTTGTCCTTGAGCCAGCAGGCCTTGTAGAGCAGGTTCCGGGCCGCCTCGATCTCCATGGCCATGTCGGCCAGCTTGAACTGGATGGCCTGGAAGTCGAAGATCGGCTGGCCGAACTGGCGGCGTTCCTGGGCGTAGCGCAGCGCGAGCTCGAAGGCCCCCTGGGCCCCTCCGAGGCCCATCGCCCCGATGGAGAGCCGGCCGCCGTCGAGGGTGGAGAGCATCTGGCGAAACCCGTCGCCCTTCTTCCCGAGGAGGGCCTCCTTGGGTACCCGCACGTCGTCGAAGTAGAGCTCGGCCGTGTTGGAGGCCCGCCACATCATCTTGCCGTGCATGGCCTTGCGGGTGAGCCCCGGGGCGTCGGCCGGCACGAGGAAGCAGGAGAGCTCGTTTCGGCCGTCGCTCTTCTTCCCGGTCACGGCCTGCACCACGATCACGCCGGTGATGTCGGTGGCCGCGTTGGTGATGAAGATCTTGCTGCCGTTGATCACCCACTCGTTGCCGTCCAGGACGGCCCGGGTGCGGGAGCTCCCGGCGTCGGACCCGGCCAGGGGCTCGGTGAGCCCGAACCCGGCCAGCATCTCGCCGGTGCAGAGCTTGGGGAGCCAGCGCTTTTTCTGCTCCTCGCTCCCGAAGTAGTAGATCGGCCCGATGCCCAGCGAGTTCCCCGCGGCCACGGTGGCGGCCTGGGACCCGTCGACCCGGGCGATCTCCTCCACCGCGATGATGTACGACACGTAGTCGAGCCCGCTGCCGCCGTACTCGGGGCTCACGAAGATCCCGAAGAGCCCCATCTCCCCCATCTTCCGGGTCAGGTCGTAGCTGAACTCCTCCTTGGCGTCGAGCTCCCGGGCCACCGGCCGGATCTCCTTCTCGGCAAACTCCCGGACGCTCTGGCGCAGGATGTTCTGTTCCGCTGTGAGATCGAAGGACAAAGCCATGGATGGTACTCCTCGTAGAAGGCTGGAAGGCTGGGAGGCTGGGAAGCCGCCGTTGGCGCGAACTCTCCCGCCGCCTCCACGACCAGCGACGAACGACGAACGGGATGCACCGCGCCCCGGGCCCCTCTCCGGGTTCTCCGTGCCCTCCGTGGTGTTCAACTCCCGATCGGCGCTCAGAGCTTCGAGCGGATGTGCTCCCGGTAGGCCTCGATGTCGCGCTGGAGCATCCGCAACTGCTCGATCCGGTGCTCGATCTGCTCCAGGTGGCGGTCGAGGAGCTCCAGGAGCCGGGGCAGCACCTTGGCGTTGGAGCGGTGGGTGCGGTAAAGCTCCTCGAGCTCCTTCATCTCCTCGAGGCTCAGGCCCAGGAGCTTCAAGCGCTTGATGAACTTGAGCCGCCGCACGTCGGCGTCGGTGTAGATGCGGCGGCCCCCCTCCACCCGGCGCACGCTGTTCAGCAGCCCGATGTCCTCGTAGTACCGGATGGTGCGGGGCGTTAGGCCCACCCGCCGGGCCAGCTCCCCGATCTTGATGGGCGCTGCCGCGCCGTTGCCCCCGTTTTGCGCCATGTCTCGTCAATCCCAGGTGCGCTGGTCGTCCAGCACCTTGCCGTCGTCGGGGAGGCTCTCGGCCCACTCCACCTCGGCCCCGATCCGCAGGACGTCCCGCAGCCGCCCCCCGATCTTCTGGGCCAGGCCCTCCGAGCGCTCCCGGCTCACCACCCGCACCACGAGCCGGTCGCGGTTGGCCTCGCGGGTCACCACGGCCCGGAACCGCTCCACCTCGGGGAACTCCTTGAACACCGTCTGGAGCTGGCCGGGGTGCACGAACATGCCCTTCACCTTGACGAGCTGGTCCGCCCGGCCCAGCCATCCCTTGAGCTTGGGGGTCGCCCGACCGCAGGCGCAGCCCCCCGGCAGGAACGCCGAGAGGTCCCCGGTGCCGAACCGCAGCAGCGGGTAGGCCCTGTGGAACAGCGTGACCACCACCTCTCCGGTCTCCCCCTCGGGCACGGGCTGGCCCGTGGTGGGGTCCACGATCTCCACGACGGCGCGGTTCACCACGTGCATGCCGCCCTTGTGGTAACACTCGTAGGCGATGCAGCCGCAGTCGGCCGTGCCGTAGCCCTGGCGCAGCACGAGCCCGAACATCTCCTCCACCGACGAGCGCAGCGTCTCGGGCAGGGGCTCGGCCGTGACGAAGGCCACCTCCAGGTTGAGGTCTTGGCGCGGGTCCACCCCGAGCTCCTTCGCCTTCTCGCCGATCTGGAGGAGGAACGAGGCCATGCCCACGAACCCCTTCACCCCCAGGCGCTGCATGATCTCCACCTGGGTTTCCCGCTCGCCCACGCCCGTGGGCACCACGGGGCAACCGAGGCTGCGCAGGGCGTCGTCGAACATCATGCCGGCCGGGGTCATGTGGTAGCTGAAGGTGTTGATCGCGATGTCCCCGGGCCGGAACCCGGCCGCAAAGAGGGCCTCCTCCCAGCCCCAGCCCTCGCCCGGCCCCTGGGGGTCGTAGATGGGCCCGGGGGAGCGGAAAATGCGCTGCATGCGCTCGAGCTCCACGCCCAGGAGCCCCCCGAAGGGCGGCTCCGCCCCCTGGATCTCCACAAGCTTGGCCTTGGGGGTCACCGGGAGCTTGGGGAGATCGTCGAGCCCCTGGATGTCGCCGGGCTTGAGCCCCGCCTCGTCCATGACGCGCCGCCAGTAGGGGGCGTTCGCGTAGGCGTGGGCCACGGTGTCCCGGAGCTTCCGCGACAGCTCGGCCCGCTGGGCCTCCCAGCTCTGGGTTTCCAGTGCCTCGTTCAGGAATCCGGTGGTTCGGTCCATGTCAGGGCCTCCGGGGGATTACCGTTCGTCGTTGGTCGCAGGTCGTGAGCCGTTGGGGAACCCTGAACCAAGAACGACCAACGACCCGCGACGAACGACCTCTTAGCGTTCTAGCGTCCCAGCCTCCTAGCCTCCTAGCCTCCCAGCTTCCTAGCGTCCCAGCTTGCCGGACGCCGCTACGACAGCCACCGCTTCCGGCGCTTGTAGTGCTTGGCGTTCTTGAACGAGCGCTTGTGGCCGCTTTCGCCCACGCCCAGGTAGAACTCCTTGACGTCCTCGTTCTGGCGGAGCTTTTCGCTCGGGCCGTCGAGCACGACCTTGCCGTTTTCCATGATGTAGCCGTAGCTCGCCACCTTGAGCGCCAGGTTCGCGTTCTGCTCCACGAGGAGGATCGTGGTCTTCTCCTCCTCGTTGATCTTCTGGATGATCTCGAAGATCTCCTTCACGAGGAGCGGCGCGAGCCCCAGGCTCGGCTCGTCCAGGAGCATGAGCTTGGGCCGGGCCATGAGCGCCCGGCCGATGGCGAGCATCTGCTGTTCGCCCCCCGAGAGGTAGCCGGCGAGCTGGTTCCGGCGCTCCTTGAGCCGGGGGAAGAAGTCGTAGACGAGATCGAGGTCCCGGCGTACCCCGGCCTTGTCCTTTCGGGTGTAGGCCCCGCACAGAAGATTCTCGTGGGTGGTGAGGTCCTCGAACACCCGCCGGCCCTCCATGCACTGGAAGATGCCCATGCGGACGATCTCCTCGGGCTCCTTCCCGTTGATCTTCTCACCCATGAACTCGATGGTGCCCTCGGTGACCTCGCCCTCCTCGCTCTTCAAAAGCCCCGAAATGGCCTTGAGCGTGGTGGATTTGCCCGCCCCGTTGGCGCCGAGGAGGGTGGTGATCTTGCCCTCCTCGCACTCCAGCGACAGGCCCTTCAGCACCAGGATCACGTCGTTGTACACGACCTCGATGTTGTTCACCTTCAGCATGAACTCGGCTCCGTGGGGTCGGGGGTGGCCCTTTTCCGAGGCGCCGACCGCGGCCGGGCGGCGCCTTGGAAAAGGGGAGGCCCCGGGGGGCCTCCCCTCCGGTTCGCCGGCGCTAGAAGCCCAGCCAGTCGGCCCGGCGGGGCAGCTCCACCGTGGCCTTGTAGATCATCTGGCCGTCCTGGTACTCGTAGATCTTGGCCGACATGTTCGGCCGGTGGTCGTCGGGCGTGTAGGTGATGGGGGCGGTGAGCCCCTGGGTGTCGAAGTCCCTCAGGGTTTCGAGGTGCTTCTTGAGACCCGGGCCCGTGAGCTCGCCCGCGGAGTCGGCCCGCTTCAGGCCCTCGGCCATGACCATCATCGACACCCAGCCCCGGATGAAATGGGTCATCTGGTGCTCGCCCTTGGTGACCTCCAGGATCGTCTTCATACCCGGCACGTCGTCGCCGTACACGGCCGCGGCCTGGAGGCCCAGGGCGCCGTTGGCCGCGTCGCCGGCCAGCTTGAACAGGTTCTCGTCGTTCCCCCAGATGTTGATGAGGAACTTGGTCTTGAGGCCGAGCTTCTTCGCGTCCTTCAGGATCACGGCCGTCGAGGGGGTGGTGCCGCCGATCCAGGCGAAGTCGGGCTCGTTCTTCTTGAGATTGAGGAGCTGGGTCGTGGCCTCGATGGCCCGCAGGTCCACGTTCTCCTCCCCCACGATCTCAAATCCGAGCTCCTCGGCGTACTTCTTGCCCGCCGGGATGGGGGCCTTGCCGTAGGGGTGGTCCGGATAGATGAAGGCGATCTTGGGCTTGCGGCTCTCCTTCCAGTTGTCCTTGAGGTACTTCAGGCCCGCCCGGAGCTGGGTGGAGTAGTCGGCCGCGATGAAGAAGTTGTAGGGGGCCTTCTTCGGGTCGGTCAGGTGGGCCGAGTACGAGGCCGAGAAGTAGGGGATCTCGTCCTTGCCCACCATTTGGGTGAGCGCCTCCGTATCGCCCGTGCCCCAGCCCTGGATGGCCAGCACCCGGTCCACGGTCTTGAACTTCTTGTAGAGGTTCAGGGCCTCCGGGATCTTGTAGGCGTAGTCGGACCGCAGGAGCTTCACCTTCTTTCCGTTCACGCCGCCGTGGGCGTTGAGCCAGTCGGCATAGGCCTGCACGCCGTCGGCGTAGGGCTTGCCCACCGCCGAGGTCGGGCCGGTGATGTCGGCGATGTGGCCGATGACGATCTCGTCCGCGGCCGGGGCGCCGGCGGCGAGCCCGAGGGCCGCCACCACCGAAAGGGCTTGGATCCAGCGCTTCATGTTCGTTCCTCCTCTTCCCTAGGGTTGGCGCATGCGCCTAAAACTCTCGAACCGAAACCGAAAATCCTCCCTCCACGTGTGCTTCGACGCGTTGGGTTCCCTCGCTCCCGGTTCACCTCCTTTCCCGATCAGTAACTGAACGGATAGAGTTTCCAGTAGGCCTTGATCAGCTTCCACCGATGGGCCAGCCCATCGGGCTCGAAGATGAGGAACAGGATCACGATGAGGCCGAACACCCCCTCTTTCATGCTCATAATCAGGTCACCGAGGGCGACCCCGCCTCCCACCACGTTGGCCAGCGCCGACGATCCGTAACTCAGGAGGTTCGGCACCAGGGTCATGAAGATGGCGCCATAGATCGACCCCAGCACGCTGCCCATGCCGCCGATGATGATCATGGCCAGGTAGTTGATAGACTCGTGGATCGTGAAGTGCTCGGGCGTGATGTACTGGGTGTAGGCGCCCCAAAGGCTCCCGGCGATCCCCACGATGAACGAACTGATCGCAAACGACAGCAGCCGGTACTTGAACAGGTGGATCCCCATGATCTCGGCCGAGAGGTAGTGGTCGCGCACCGCCACGAACGCCCGGCCGTCCTTCGACCGGAAGAGGTTGGTCGTGTAGACCGTGGCCAGCACAGCCACCGTGATGATCACGTAGTAGATGCGCCGGTCCGTGTCGAACGCAAACGCCTCGATCTGGGGGGAGGGGAACATGACCCCGTTCGAACCGCCCGTGATCCGCGGGAGATGGAGGAACAGGTACTCCAGGATGAACTGGGCCGCAAGGGTGGCGATGGCGAGATAGAGTCCCTTCAAGCGCAGCGAGGGGATGCCGAACACCATCCCCACCCCGGCCGTGACGAGCCCAGCCATGGGCATGGCGAGCCAAAACGGAATGCCCCACTCGTTCATGAAAAACGCGCAGGAGAACGCCCCCACCCCGAGGAACGCCCCCTGCCCCAGGGAGATCTGGCCCGTGAACCCCGTGACGATGTTGATCCCCAGGGCGCCGATCACGGCGATCCCGATCATGTTCGTGAGGCTCACCACGTAGGTGGAGGCGATCAGCGGGAACACGTACAGGAACACCACGAACCCGTACACCCAGAACCGGATGAACCGGGTCTGGAGCACCCGCATGTCGTCCTTGTAGGTCTGCTTGAAATCCCCGCAGTGGTTGACGCTCATATCGGTAACCCGCTTTCTCCCAGAAGGGCGGCCCGTGCCGCCGTGAGTCCCCTGTCCTTTGCCTCGGCGACCACTACACCCGCTCGATCTCCTCGGTGCCGAAGAGCCCGTAGGGCTTGACCATCAGGATGATCACGAGGAACACGAACGGCGCCACCTCCTTGATGCCCTGGAGCCCGAACCAGGTCTTGAGGAGCCCGTCCGAGAAGTTCTCGAGCACCCCGACGATGATGCCCCCCACGGCCGCCCCCAGGATCGAGTCGAGCCCGCCCAGGATCACGGCCGGGAACACCTTGAGCCCGAAGTGGCCCAGCGCGATGTTGATGCCGTTGATGTTGCCGATCAGGATGCCGCCGATCGAGGAGACCACGAGCGAGATGCACCAGGCCAGGGCGAAGATCCGCTTCACGCTGATGCCCATGGAAAGGGCCACCTGGTTCGAGAAGGCCGTGGCCCGCATGGCGATGCCCGCCTTCGTGTACTTGAAAAAGAGCCCGAAGAGCACCAGGAGCACGATCGAGAGCCCGAAGCTCCACAGGTACACCTGGCTGATGGGGATGCCGGCCACGTTGATCGGGGCGTCGGGGAAGAGCGGGGGATCGTAGGTCTTGATCTGGGTGCCCCACACGGCCGTCACGATGGAGCGGAGCACCGACGAGAGCCCGATCGTCACCATGATGATCGAGATCACGGGCTCCCCGATCATGGGTCGCAGGACCAGCCGCTCCACCAGGAGCGCGAGCACGATGGAGAACACCAGCGTCAGGAGAAACGCCCACAGCCACGGAATCTTGAACTGGACCACCAGGGAGAAGCAGAAGTACGCCCCCACCATGAGGAACTCGCCCTGGGCGAAGTTCACGACGCTCGTCGACTTGTAGATGATGGCAAACCCCAGGGCCACCAGGGCGTAGATGGAGCCCAACACGAGCCCGCTGATGAGAAGCTGAACGTAGAATTCCATGGCGCCTCCGAAACCGGTGTGTATGACCCCACGCCCCCTACTCGAGGGTGCGCACCGCCAGGGTCGTCTTGAGCTGGGAGGTTTTGCCGTCCTGGTACCGGATCACGGTGTCGATGTGGATCTGGTCCTGGCCGGCGTAGATGCCCTCGATGATGTCCGCGTATTTCTGGTCGATGAACCGGCGACGCACCTTCCGGGTGCGGGTGAGCTCGTCGTCGTCCGCGTCGAGCTCCTTGTAGAGGAGCACGAACTTGCGGATCCGCTGGTGCTCCGTGAGGCTCTCATTGACCTTGCGAACCTCCTTCTCGATGAGGTCGTAGACCTCGGGCTTGGAGGCCAGGTCGGTGTAGGTGGTGTAGTTGATGCGCCGGTCCTCGGCCCATTTGCCCACGATGCCGTAGTCGATGCAGATCATCGCGATGATGTAGTCGCGCTCGTGGCCGATGCACACGGCCTCCTTCACGAAGGGGCTGAACTTGAGCTTGTTCTCGATAAACTGGGGGCTGAACCGCTCGCCGCCCTTCAGGGTCATGATGTCCTTCATCCGGTCGATGATCACGAGGTGCCCGTCCTCGTCGAAGTACCCCGCGTCGCCGGAGTAGAGCCACCCGTCCACGATGGTCTCCCGGGTGGCCTCCTCGTTCTTGTAGTACCCCATGAAGAGCGCGGGGCTGCGGGAGATCACCTCGCCCACCCCCTTGGGGTCGGGGTTCGCGATCCGGATCTCGGTCTCGGGGATGGGTTTGCCCACCGTGTCGAACTTCACGTCGCCGTCCCGGTGGATGCAGGAGATCCCGGAAATCTCGGTCTGGCCGTAGATCTGCTTGAGGTTCACCCCGAGGGCGTGGAAGAACCGGAAGGTGTCGGGCCCCAGGGCCGCGCCGCCGGTGGAGGCCGACCGGATGTAGGTGAACCCGAGCCGGTCCTTGAGGGCCCGGAACACGGCGAGGTACGCGAACGCGTACTGGATCTTCTGCCAGAGGGTGGGCTCCTTCTTTTGGAACTTGAGGTCGGCCCACATGTACCCGATGGGCAGGCACTTGTTGAACATGAACCGCTTGAACGGCGAGGCGTCCATGATCTTCACCTGGACCGTGGCGGCCAGGTTCTCCCACACCCGGGGCGGGCTGAAGATGACGTGGGGCCCGATCTCCCGGATGTTCTCGGTGGCGGTCTCGGGCTCCTCGGGGAAGTTTACGGTAAACCCGAACAGGAGCGCGCTCGCCACGCACATCATCTGCTCCCCGATCCACGGGAGCGGCAGGAAGCTCACGAACTCGTCGGATTCATACTTGGGGTCCACCTTTCCCAGGTTCGCGGCCATGCTGAGCATGTTCCGGTGGCTCAGCATGGCGAGCTTGGGGTTGCCGGTGGTGCCCGAGGTGGTACAGATCTGGGCGCAGTCTTCGGGGTTGGTGGCGTCGACCATCTGGTCGAAGATGCCCGGGTTCTTCTTCTCGAACTCCCGGCCCCGCTCCTCCACCTCGGGGAAGTAGATGAGCCGGGGATCGTCGTATTTCCGCATGCCCCGGGGGTCGGTGTAGATGATGTGCTCCACCGTGGGGATCTCGTCGCCCATGTCGAGCACCTTGTCCACCTGCTCCTGGTCCTCGGCCACCACGAACCGGGAGGCGGCGTGGTTGATGATGTAGGAGACCTCCTTGAGGATCGAGTCCTGGTAGATCCCGATCCCGATGGCGCCGGCCGACTGGGCCGCGAGCTCGGCCCAAAGCCACTCGGGCCGGTTGTCGCCGATGATCGAGATCGTGTCGCCCTTTTGAAGGCCCATCGAGACGAGCCCCAGGCAGAAATACTTCACGTGCTCGTAGTAATCCTTCCAGGTGTAGGGCTGCCAGATCCCGAACTCCTTCTCCCGCATGGCCACCCGGTCGTCGCCCCATTTGCGGGCGTTGTGGCGCAGGAGCTTCGGGAAGGTGTCGAGGGGAAGGTCGACCATGGGCTCTTTCTCCTCCAGGCGAATGCGGTCGACGGTCGCGGTTCCCAACGGCCTACCGGCCCAGGAACGTCTCGTCCTCGGCGCCCAGGTAGGCGCGGATCACGTCCGGGTTCTTCTGGACCTCGTCGGGGGTGCCCTCCCCGATCTGCTGGCCGAAGTCGAGCACAACGATCCGGTCGGAAATGTCCATGACGACGCCCATGTCGTGCTCCACCAGGATCACGGTGACACCGCGCTCCTGGTTGATGTCGAGGATGTACCGGACCATGTCCTCGGTTTCCTCGAGGTTCATGCCGGCCATGGGCTCGTCGAGGAGGATCAGCTTGGGGTCGAGGGCGAGCGCCCGAGCCAGCTCCACCCGCTTCTGGAGCCCGTAGGCCAGGGTGCCCACGATCTTCTTGCGGATGTGCTCGATCTCGAGGAAGTCGATGATGTCCTCCACGAACTTCCGGTGTTCGATCTCCTCGCGCTGGCACGGCCCCAGGTAGATGCCCCCCTTGAGGAACCCGCTCTTCAGATGGATGTGCCGGCCGATCAGGAGGTTGTCGAGCACGGTCATGCCCTTGAAGAGGGCGATGTTCTGGAAGGTGCGGGAGATCCCGATCCGGGCCCGGGTGGCCGGGGGCTGGTTCGTGATGTCCTGGCCCTCGAACACGATCCGCCCCTTCTGGGGGTGATACCGGCCGCTGATGCAGTTGAGCATACTCGTCTTGCCGGCGCCGTTGGGGCCGATGATCGAGAAGATCTCCCCCTGGTACACCTTGAACCCCACGCCCATGAGGGCGTTCACTCCGCCGAAGCTCAGATGGATGTCCTCCACCTCAAGCTGCACAGGCCGTTCGCCCATAGCTCCTCCTTATCCACCCTGCGGTCGGTTTTCGGGCTCGGCGTGTATAACATCGTTCGGTTTTGTTAGTCAAACGAAAAACGCACCTAACGTCAAGTGCCCGCCCATCCCCTTGCGCCGGCCGGCCCGCGCGAGACCCCGGCTTCCCGACCGCCCAATGGCGTTTGCGAAGCCTCCCCCCCAAAAAAGGGCTTTCGTGGGCGCCCCGGGGGCCTCCGTTGTCCCCTACAGCTCCCGACGGGCCGGTCGCGGCGGCAACCCTCGGGTGGGGCGGGAAACAATGTTGACCCAGGCCGAACGAACTAGGTATACAACGGTCCCCATGGAAACCACGCCGCGCAATATACCCAGTTTACGTGAACTGGCACGAAGGGCCCCGAAGGCCGTCACCCTCGTGGACGTTTCGGCGAGGGACGGGCTGCAATCCCTTCCCGTTCGCCTCTCCCCCTCCGCCCGGGCCGATTGGATCAAACGGGTCCTGGACGCCGGCGTGCCTGAGGTGGAGGCGGGGAGTTTCGTCCACCCCGGAAAGGTGCCCCAGATGGCCGGGACCCACGAGGTGCTGGCCCGCCTGCGGGGGTTCGAACCCCGTCTGTGGGTGCTGGTGCCCAACGCCAAAGGGCTCGAACGGGCGGTGGCGGCCGGCGCACAAAACGCGATTTTCCTGGCGTCGGCCACCGAGGCCCACAGCCGCGCGAACCTGGGCCGATCGGTGGCCGAGGTCCTCCGGGACCTCGCACCCATGACGGAAACGGCCCGCGCCCACGGGGTGCGGGTTCGGCTCGCGGTGTCCATGGCGTGGACCGACCCAGTGGAGGGCCCCGTTCCGGAAACCCGCCTCCTGGAGTTGTGCGCCCGGGGACACGACCTGGGTATCCACGAGATCACCCTGTGCGACACCCAGGGGGGCGCCTCCCCCCTGGCGGTGGCGGAGCGCGTGGAGGCGGTGTCCCGGGTGGTACCCCTCGAGGCTATGGGGGTTCACCTCCACGACCCGTTCGGAACGGCCGGGGCCGCGGCCTGGGCGGCCTGGCTGTGCGGGGTGCGGCGGTTCGATGGCTCCCTCGGGGGCCTCGGGGGATGCCCGGTGCTCGAGGAGCCCGAGGGGAACCAGGACCTCTTGGAACTGGAGGCCCTGTTTCGCGGCCTGGGGGTCGACACCGGCGTGGACCGGGAAAGGCTCCAGGACGCGGCCCGGTTCCACCGGGAACTCCTGGCCCGGGCGGAACCGTTGGGACGTTAGGACGTTAGGACGGTAGGACGTTGGGACGGTAGGGGCATCTTGGCCTTCCAGCCTCCTGGCCTCCCAGCTTCCAAGCTTTCCAGCCTTTTCCCGAGGAGGATCCCATGAGCGAACCCACGGTGCTGGTCGAACGAGAAGACGGGCTGTGCCTCATCACCCTGAACCGCCCCCAGGTCATGAACTCGATCTCGTTCCAGATGCTCCTCGATCTCAACCGGGTGCTGGACGAGGTGCGGTTCGACACCTCGGTGCGGTGCGTGGTGATCACGGGCGCCGGGGACCGGGCGTTCTGCGCGGGCGCGGACCTCAAGGAACGGGCGGGCATGACCGAGGACCAGGTCCGCCGGTACATCCACACCATCCGCAACACCTTCACCGAGGTGGAGAACCTGCCCATGCCCGTGATCGCTGCGGTGAACGGGGTGGCCCTGGGGGGTGGCACCGAGCTCGCCCTGGCCTCGGACCTGCGGATCGCGAGCGAGAACGCCACCCTCGGGCTCACCGAGACGAGCCTCGCCATCATCCCGGGAGCCGGCGGCACCCAGCGGCTCCCCCGGATCGTGGGCAAGGCCAAGGCCAAGGAGCTCATCTTCACGGCCAAGCGCATCTCTGCGGCCGAGGCTCTGGAGATCGGCCTGGTCAACCGGGTGGTGCCCCTGGCCCGGCTCCTCGACGCGGCCCGGGAGCTCGCGGCGGCCATCGCCAAGAACGGCCCCCTGGCCGTGCGCGCCGCCAAGCGGGCCATCGACCGGGGCATGGAGATGGACCTGGCCGACGCCCTGGTGTTCGAGAGCACCTGCTACGAAACCCTCATCCCCACCGAGGACCGTCTGGAGGGCCTCCGGGCGTTCCGCGAGAAGCGAAAGCCGGAATATCAGGGGCGTTAGGACGTTCGGACGTTAGGACGCTCGGACGTCGGGACGTTGGGAGGCCGCCTAGCCGCCCAGCCGCCTGGCCGCCTAGCCCCCTGGCCGCCTAGCCGCCTAGCCGCCTAGCCGAAAAAGGAGGACAACCATGTGCGACACGATGCGACTACACCGGATGGACCTGCCCAAGGAAGTGATCATCGGGGAGTGCTGGGCCCGGGACGGGCTCCAGAACGAGCCGCTGATCGTGCCCACCCGCAAGAAGGTCGAGATGATCACCGGCATGGTGGAGGCCGGGTTCAAGAAGATCGAGGCCACGAGCTTCGCCCATCCCAAGTACCTCCAGCAGTTCGCCGACGCCGAGGAGGTGCTCCGGCAGATCCCCCGCAAGGAGGGCGTGGACTACCGGGCCATCTGCACCACGATGAAGGCGGTGGAGCGGGCCGTGAAATCCAAGGAGGAGGGCTACGGCGTGGACGAGATCGCCATGGTGATCTCGGCGAGCGAGGCCCACAACCTGGCCAACGTGAACATGACCCACGACGAGAACAAGAAACTTCTCGAGGAGATGACCCGCCGGGCCATCGACACCGGCCACACCGTGTTCGGCTGGGTGCTCACGAGCTTCGGCTGCCCGATCAACGGGGACGTGCCCCTGGACCACGTGGCCAAGATGGGCAAGTGGTGGAAGGACATCGGGGCCACCTTCATCGGGTTCGGCGACACCACGGGGGTGGCCAACCCCCGGCAGGTGAGCGAGTTCTACGAGTACATGCTGGCCGAGGGGTTCACCACCGACGAGGTGGTCGTGCACTTCCACGACACCCGGGGCTGGGGGGTGGCCTGCTCGCTGGTGGCGCTCACGTTCGGGTTCCGCTACTTCGACACCTCCCTCGGGGCCATCGGCGGCCAACCCAAGACCGGAGCCGCCGAGTACCACCGGGGGTATGCCGGGAACACCTGCACCGAGGATCTCGTGGGCATGTTCGAGGAGATGGGGGTCCGGACCGGCCTCGACATGGACAAACTCCTGGAACTCGGCCGGAAGGCGGAGCAGATCCTGGGCCGCCAACTGCGGAGCAACTTCCTGCGGGCCGGCCCGGTGCCCCACCAGGGCATCGTGTACGACAAGGAGAAAGGGATCGTCGCCGAAAAGCGCTGATTCCCCGGCAACCCGCGGGAACCCGACCGGGGGCGGCCGCGAGGCCCCCCCGGTTTCCCTTTGCCTTCACCCGGGCGTTTCCACTATCATCCGCCACCCCCTCGGTTTTTTGTCCGTTTACTGATGAAAGGAGGCACCCATGCGCAGGTCCTGGATCCAGACAACGGCCCTTTGCCTTGCCCTGGCGGCGCCCGCCTGGGCCGGCGACACGATCAAGATCGGGTTCAACATCCCGCTCACCGGCGACATTCCCAAGGTGGGCGAGTCGTCCAAGTACGCGGCCGAGATGCTCCGGGAGGATGTGAACGGCGCCGGCGGCCTCGAGGTGGGGGGCAAGAAGTACACCCTCGAGTTCATCTACGAGGATAACGAGTCCAAGGCCGAGTCGGCCGTGACCGCGGCCCTGAAGCTCATCGAGCAAGACGAGGTGCTCGCCATCGTGGGCCCCAACTCCTCGAAGCAGGCGGTGCCCGCCGGCCAGGTGTGCGACGACAACGAGACCCCCATGATCTCCCCCTGGTCCACCAACCCCGACACCACCAAGGACCGGCCCTGGGTGTTCCGGGCCGCATTCCTCGACCCGTTCCAGGGCCCGGTGGCCGTGGATTTCGCCACCAAGACCTTCGGGGCCAAGACCGCGGCCGTGATCTACGACCTCTCCAACGACTACTCCAAGGGCCTGGCCGAGATCTTCAAGGCCGACTTCGAGAAGAAGCACGGCGCCGGCTCGGTGGTGGCCTTCGAGAGCCACGGCACCAAGGACCAGGACTTCAGCGCCCAGTTGACGAAGATCATCGCGGCGAAGCCCGACTTCATCTTCGTGCCCGACAACTACAACCAGGTGGCCCTCATCGTGAAACAGGCTCACAACCTGGGCTGGACCGGCCCCTTCATGGGGTCGGATGCCTGGGGCTCGGCCGAGCTCATGACCCTGTGCGGCGACGACTGCAAGGGCCACTACTTCTCTACCCACTACGCCGCGGCCGGGGCCACGGGCGCCACCAAGGAGTTCATCGAGCGCTACAAGGCCAAGTACGGTTACACCCCGGACGACGTGGCCGCGCTCACCTGGGACGCCACCCGGATCGTGCTCCAGGCCATCCAGGACACCGGCGGGCTCACGGGCGACCTGGGCAAGGACCGCAAAGCCATCCGGGACGCCATGGCCTCGATCAAGGAGTTCCAGGGCATCACCGGGAAGATGCGGTTCGACGAGCAGGGCGACCCGATCAAGTGCGCCGTCGTCGTGAAGATCAGCGACCAGGGCGAGTTCGTGTTCACCGAGTCGGTGTGCCCGTAACCCCTACGACCTGAACCGACCGGGGGTGGCGGCGCGGGCCGCCGCCCCCGGTTCGTTCTTCCAGCAAGGCGAGGCCGGCGTTGCTTTCCACCGTCATCCAGAACGTTCTCAACGCCCTCCAGTGGGGC
The DNA here is from genome assembly GCF_054656955.1 of Deferrisoma palaeochoriense. NCBI lineage: Bacteria > Pseudomonadati > Thermodesulfobacteriota > Deferrisomatia > Deferrisomatales > Deferrisomataceae > Deferrisoma > Deferrisoma palaeochoriense. The sequence continues at coordinate 58,503 of NZ_BAAHXI010000007.1, read as the reverse complement.
AGCTTCTACGCCCTGATCGCCCTGGGCTACTCCCTGGTGTACGGCGTGCTCCTTCTGATCAACTTCGCCCACGGTGACGTGTTCATGGTGGGCGCGTACATCGGGTTTTTCGTGGCCACGTTCCTCCTGACCCAGGCTGCGGGCTTGCCCGGCTGGGCCGTGCTGGCCCTCACGATCCCGGCCACCATGGCCCTGACCGCGGTGGTGGGGGTGACCCTGGAGCGGGTCGCCTACCGGCCGCTTCGGCGAAAGGGCGCGAACCGGCTCTACGTGGTCATCACGGCCCTGATGGCGGGGCTCATCCTGGAGCACGGGAACCTGGCGCTCCTGGGGGCGAGCCGGAAGAAGTTCCCGGAGCTCATCCCCGAGACCGTGTACACCCTGGGCGGGGTGAGCTTCACGAACCTCAAGGTCGCCGTGATCGCGGCCACGCTCCTCGTGTTCCTGCTCCTTCACTTCATCGTGACCCGCACCAAGATCGGCATGGCCATGCGGGCGATCTCTTACGACAAGTTCGCGGTGCCCCTCATGGGGATCCCCATCGACACGGTGATCGTGTTCACCTTCGTCCTGGGTTCGTCCATGGCCGGGCTGGCCGGGGTACTCTTTGCCATGTCGTACCCCGTGCTCGAGCCCTACATGGGCGCGCTCATCGGCTGGAAGGCGTTCATCGCGGCCGTGGTGGGCGGCATCGGGGACATCCGGGGGGCGTTCGTGGGCGGGTTCCTCCTGGGGGCGGTGGAGATTTTGGTGGTGGCGTTCTTCCCGAGCACGTTCCGGGACCTCATCGCCTTCACCGTGCTCCTGGTGATCCTGTCTTTCAAGCCCACCGGGCTGTTCGGGGTGGCGAAGACGACGAAGATCTAGCGGGCGGCTGGGCGGCCGGGGGGATCCGTCCGAGCGTCCGCACGTCCCAACGTCCTAACGTCCGAACGTCCTAACATCCCAACGACAAACGACAAACGAGCCGATGACCTCACAACCCTCCTCCATCGCGGTGCGGCCCGAAGGCGGGGCCGCCGAACCCACGGTGCTCCAGCGCTGGAGCGCGCCGGGCCTGACCCTCGCCGGGCTGGGCCTGCTCCTCTGGATCGGCCAGGGCGGGCTCCTCGACAAGTACACCCAGACCGTTCTCATGTTCATGGCGGTCAACGTGATCGTGTCGGCGAGCCTGAACCTGGTCAACGGCTACATGGGGGAGTTCTCCTGCGGCCACGGCGGGTTCATGGCCGTGGGAGCGTACGTGTCGTCGATCCTCGGGGTGCTCCTGTTCGCCAAGGACCGGGTGTTCGGCCCGCCGCTGCTGCCGCCGGAGTGGGCCCTGGCGGGGTTTCCGCTCCTGGTGCTCACGGGCGGGCTCGCCGCGGCCGTGGCCGGGCTCCTGGTGGCAATCCCGTCGTTTCGGACCCGGGGCGACTACCTGGCCATTATCACGATCGCGGCCAACTACATCGTGATCAGCGTGATCGAGAACCTGGACGTTATCGGGGGCTCCCGCGGGTTCATGGGCATGAAGCGGGTGGTCAAGGCCATGGGCGACACCTGGGACCTGCCCTGGATGCTCCTGTGGTCGTTCGCCTTCGCGGTGTTCACGATCTGGATCCTACGGCGGTTCGTGTATTCCACCTACGGCAAGGGGGTCATGGCCATCTGCCAGGACGAGGTGGCGGCCGAGATCATGAGCGTGGACACGAACCGCATGAAGATCGCCGCCTTCATGCTGAGCTCGGGGCTCGCCGGGGTGGCCGGGGCGCTGTTCGCCCACATCGTGGGGTACGTGAACCCGGGCTCCTTCGGGATCCTCAAGTCCACCGAGGCCCTCGTGATGGTGTACCTGGGAGGGATGGGAAGCCTCTCCGGGTCGGTGCTCTCGGCCGTGATCTTCACCCTGCTCCTCGAGGCCCTGCGGCCGCTCCAGATCATCAAGTGGATCGTGGTGCCCCTCCTCCTGATCCTTCTCATGCTGTTCCGGCCCGAGGGGATCCTGGGCAACCGGGAACTCGCCGACGTGTTCCCGGGGCTTCGGCGCTTCTACCGGTTCAAGTGAGGGGAGGAGCGCCATGGCCGTGCTGGAGATCCGCAACCTGACCCACTACTTCGGGGGCCTCTGCGCCCTGTCGGAGCTCAACATCACCCTGGAACCCGGGACGCTCACGGGTCTCATCGGCCCCAACGGCGCCGGCAAGACCACGGTGTTCAACCTGGTGAGCGGGTTTTACAAGCCGAGCCGGGGCGAGATCCGGTTCGAGGGCCGAAACATCGCGGGGCTCAAGCCCCACGAGGTCACGGCCCTCGGGATCGCACGCACGTTCCAGAACATCCGGCTGTGGAACGACCTTACGGTGCTCGACAACATCCGGATCGCCCAGCACCACCGCCTGGGGTACGGGTTCGCCGACGCCGTGTTCCGGACCCGGAGGTACCAGCGGCGGGAGGCCGAGATCGCCGCCTACGCCCGGGAGCTCCTGGAGGTCCTGGAACTCGACCACGTGGCCGGGGAGCTCCCGAAGAACCTGCCCTACGGGCTCCAGCGCAAGGTGGAGCTCGCCCGGGCGCTGTCGGTGGAGCCCAAGCTCCTCCTGCTCGACGAGCCGGCCGCCGGCCTCAACACGGCCGACGTGGAGGAGCTCATTCGCCACATCCGGTGGATCCGGGAGCGGTTCGACGTGACCATCTGGATGATCGAGCACCACATGGACGTGGTGATGGAGCTGTGCTCCCACATCACCGTGATCGACTTCGGCGAAACGATCGCGTCGGGCACCCCCGACGAGATCCGCACGAATCCGGCCGTGATCCAGGCCTACCTGGGGGACGACGAGATCTAACCCGGCGACCCACCCGGAGCCCCCCGGAACGGGCGGTCGGGGCGGCCGGCCGAAGCTCGCGGCCGCGTTTTTCTGCGAAGGACCGGCCGTCCCGACCGCGCCCAAAACGAAAGACGGAACGAACCATGCTTCTCGAGATCGAAAACCTGGTCGTCCGCTACGGAAACATCGAGGCGCTCCACGGCATCAGCTTCACCGTGGACGAGGGGGAGGTGGTGACCCTGATCGGCGCCAACGGCGCCGGGAAGACCACCACCCTGTTGAGCGTGTGCCGCCTGCCCCCGCCCGAGGCCCCCCGGGTCGTGCAGGGCGACATCCGGTTCACCGGCCAGAGCCTGCTGGGGGTGGAGCCCCACGACGTGGTGCGGCGGCTCAAGATGGCGCTCGTGCCCGAGGGCCGGCGGATCTTCGGGAACCTCACGGTGGAGGAGAACCTGGAGCTGGCCACCTACGCCCGGCGGGGCGACCCGGGGGTGGCCAAGGACCTCGACCACGTGTTCCAGCTCTTCCCCCGGCTCAAGGAGCGCCGCCGCCAGCGAAGCGAGTCCCTCTCGGGCGGCGAGCAGCAGATGCTCGCGGTGGGCCGGGCCCTCATGACCGGGTGCCGGGTGCTGCTTTTGGACGAGCCGTCCATGGGGCTCGCGCCCGTGCTCAAGTACGAGATGTTCCGCGCCCTCAAGCGGCTCAACCGCGAGGGGGTGACGATCCTCCTCGTGGAACAGAACGCGGCCCTCGCCCTCAAGTTCGCCCACCGGGGCTACGTGCTCGACACCGGCCGCATCGTGGCCGAGGGGCCCACCGACCACCTCCTCTCCAACGACGAGGTCAAGCGGGCCTATCTGGGGGGCTAAGGTCCTTTCGTCTCGCCCGATGGCGGGGCGGCGCCGGCCGCCGGGGAACGAGGAATGACCCACCCCCGGAGTTCGGAGGCGACGGCCGCCGCTTTGCACTCCAGAGCGTCGGGCCGAAAGCCGGGAATCCGGCGCACGTCGGATGCCGTGCTCACGTCCGACCGGGCCCCTGCAATCCCGCGCTGACGGCGCTTACGGGTCTCGTATCGCCTTCTCCTCCCCGACCCGCAACCCGCGGTTACCCCGCCTTCTTTGGGAGGCCGTTGTGACCGGGAAGAAGGAGCAAGAGCGGGGCGATCGCCAGGAACATGAACCCCAGGGCCCACGACACATCGTTGTACGCCATCATCGTCGCCTGCCGGTCCAGCAGACGCGAGGCCAGGGCATGGGCCCCCAACGTCCCCGCCCCTCCCACCGACGTCGCCCCCACGGCCCCCTCGAACCACCGGTACAACGGATTCAGCGGGCTCACGTGCTTGACCATGTGGGCCCGGTGGATCTGCTGTCCTCGGGCTACCAAGGTGGCCACCAGCGCATAGCCCACGTTGCCCCCCACCCTCCTCGCCAGGGTGTACAGGCTGGACGCCTCCGTCATGTCCCGTTTCGCGACCGTGCTCAGGGCCACGGTGGTCATGGTCACGAACAGAAACGGCATGCCGGCGCCCATGATCAGCAGCATCGGCACCAGATTCCAAAATCCGGCGTCGAGCGACAGGTGGGACAGGTCGTAATACGACCAGAAATTGAGCCCGATGCCCACGAGGATGAGCAGGCGGGGATCCACCCGGCGGTACAGCCACCCCGCCAACGGCATGCAGGCGAGCAGGGTCAGGGATCGCGGCGCGAGCACGAGCCCCGCCTCGAACGCCGGGTACCCGAGCAGGTGCTGGGTGAACTGGGGGAGCACGAACGTGGTCCCGAACAGGGCGACCCCGAAGATGGCGCCGATGGTCGAACCCACGGTCAGGGGAATGTTGCGAAGCAGCCGGAAGTTCACGACGGGTTCCGAAACCCGAAGCTCCCACACGACCAGCGCGAGCAGGGTCGCGGCCCCGACCACCGTACCCCCCACGATGGACCCCGAATCGAACCAGTTTTTCTCCTGTCCCCGCTCCAAGACCACCTGCATGGCGGTCAGCGACACGGTAAGCAGCGCGAGCCCCACCCAATCCACCCTTCTCACGCCCCGGCGGAGATAGGGAGGGTCGTGCACGAACGCTCCGATGAGGGCCATCCCCAGCAGGCTCACGGGCACGTTGATAAAGAAAATCCAGGGCCAACCGTACCGGTCGGTGAGCCATCCCCCCAGAATCGGGCCCACCGCGGGCGCCAGCACCACCCCCATGCCGTAGATGGCCATGGCCATCCCCTGCTCCTCCTGGGGAAAGGTTTCCCGAAGAATGGCCTGGGAAACGGGGATCAGCGCCCCTCCCCCGACGCCCTGCAAAACCCGGTACACCATCATCTGGCCGAAGGTTTGTGCCGTTCCGCACAGCACCGATCCCACGGTGAAGAGCGCGAAAGAGGCGAGATACAGCCGCTTGCGCCCGACGAGGGTGCTGAGCCACCCCGCCATCGTCGCGAGGATGATCTCCGCGATGCTGTAGCTGGTGGCCACCCAGGTAATGGCCGAGAGGTCCTGCCCAAAGCTCCCCATCATGTGGGGCAGGGCCACGTTCACGACGCTGACGTCCATCACGGCCATGAACGTTCCGAACATCACCGTGAACGCCACCAGCCACTTGTCCACCGCGGGGTGGGAGGGGCTCACGGCGGGCCGCCCCCGGTTCGGGCACGCGCGACCGCCCCGCGAGCCCCGGCCCGGGGCGCTCCCCGGGGCATCTTCGCCGCGGGGTTCATTGCACCCACACCCGGGGCACCACCGACAGGCCCGGCACGAGGTGGAGTTCGGAGGGGAGCGAGTCGTCGAAACAGATCTTCACCGGAACGCGCTGCACGACCTTCACGTAGTTCCCCGTCGCGTTCTCGGGCGGAAGCAGGCTGAACCGCGCCCCCGTACCCGACTGGAAACTGTCCACGTGGGCCCGGAACGTGCGGTCCGGATAGGCGTCTACCCGCACGTCCACCCTCTGGCCCTCGCGCATTCGCGTGATCTGGGTTTCCTTGAAGTTCGCCACCACCCAAAGATCCCCCGGCACCACGGCAAGGAGGGCCTGTCCGCGCTGGACGAACATGCCCGGCTCGACGGCTTTTCGGGTGACCCGCCCGGCCTCCGGCGCCACGATGCGGGTGTACGAGAGTTCCAATTCGGCCTGCCGCACGGCGGCGCGGGCGCTCTCCACCTCGGCCTTGGCCGCCTCCAGCCGTGCCGCGCTTTCGGCCACCTGCTGCGGGGCGCCCTTGGCCCCCTCCAAACGGCTCAGCGCCTCCTTCAACCGCGCCTCGGCCTGGTCGCGCTGGGTTCGCGCTTTGGCCAGCTCGTTTCGCGCCGTTTCCTCCGCCGCCCGCGCCCGGGCCACCTCGGCCCGGGCGGCGTCCGCGGCCTTCTGCGCAGCGGCCAACCGGGCCGCCGCGGCGCGCGCCGTCGACGCAGCCTGATCCACCTGCTGGCCCGTTGCCACCCCCCCCTCCCCCAGGGCCCGGTAGCGCTCCCAGTCCCCCTCGGCACGCCGGGCCTCGGCGGCTGCCGCCTCCACCTCCGCCTCCGCCTGTCTCTCTCGGGCCTCGGCCGATCCGAGGAGGGCTCGGACCTCGGCCACCCGACTCTCCGCCGCCTGCACCGCGGCCTCGGCCGTCCGGACGTCAGCCCGGGCCCGGACCACCGCGGCCTCGGCTTCCCCCAGGCCCGCCCCCGAGGTGACGTCCACCACTGCCAACGCCTTCTCCGCGGCCCGTTCCCGGGCGAGCGCCACGGCCAACCCGGCCCGGGCCTCTTGCAGACGCACCTCGAAATCCGCCGGGTCCAGTTCGACCAGGAGGTCCCCGGCCCGAACTTCCTGGTTGTCGGTCACCTGGACCGTCCGCACGTGGCCGGCGACCCGCGGACTCACGAAGATCACCCGGCCTTCCAGAAAGGCGTCATCCGTGGTTTCGTAGGCCTGTGCCCGAACCCAGTACCATGCCGCCGCCCCCCCGGCCCCCAAAATGAGGAGCACCAAAAACACTCGGATAAACCGCTTACCGGCCGGCCGCCGGACTTGGTCGGCCGCCGAAACGCTCTCCGACGTCCCCGCCCCCTTCGCCGTTGTGTCCATGCCTCACCTCGAAAACGAAGCCCCCGCCCATCCTCTCCATCCGGCGCACCGGGCGTCCGGGAACGTTTTAGAAGGAGAGCGGAGAGTGGGGGGCAACTCGCTATAAACTTGTGCAATGTCCGCTCGTTACGACCGGGATGACACGTCGTCTGCGGCCTGCCGCTCACGCCGTCGCGGCGAGGCTGCGCCGACAAAACGCCGCCACCTCCGCCTCGAGGGGCGGCGGTTCCAGGGGCCCGAGAAGCCGGTGCCGGCTGATCCCATACAGCATTCCGCGCAGGATGAACGCGGTCTCCTCCGACGGCACGTCTCGGATCGATCCGTCCTCCCGGCCCCGCTCGATGCACCGCCGGAGTAGCTCCACCATCCGGGAGAAACGGTTTTTGAACTCCTCCGCGAACGGTGTGCCGGTCCGCAGAAACGAGTGGGGAACGTCTCGCAAAACCACCCGAAACTCCCTCGCCCTCTCCTGCGTGAAGCGAAAGTGGAAGCGGATCAGCTTCTCCACCCCTTCCATCCCGGAGTCCGCGTTCCCCACCTCCTCTTCCCCCCCTCGGATGTAATCATCCAGCATCGCCAGGAGGATCTCTCGGAGCACCCCTTCCTTATTTCTGAAGTGATGGAAGATGGTGCCCTCCGCCACCCCCGCCCGCTTCGCGATCTCCGACGTCGGGGTCGACCCGTACCCTCTTTCGGCGAACAACTCGATCGCCGCCCGCAAAATGGCCTGTCTGCGGTTCATCGGGAACTCCTGCCTCGGTTGGATGTACTCCCGCCACGGAAACATCGTCAGATCCCCGTGGTCGCTGCGGAAACCAGCGCGTTGGGGCTGGCGGAGGGCCGGGTGCGGCCCCCGCGGGGCGCCGCGCCCCACCAGGCTTGGATTGCCTTGGAAGTTCCAGAACTTCCGCTATCGTCGCCCCGACCTACCGCCGGCAACGGCATGCGAAGGCGCGACAATCGGGTGCCGGTCTCGCGCCCGGCCGAAAGCAGGCCCCAGGCCCCGGCGCCCACGCGCGCCTTTATTGACGCCGGGTTCATAGTCACTTCGCGCTCGGTCGATAGGGGGCAGAAGGCGTTGTGACCCTGCTACTCCGGCCGCGACGGTTTCCCCGGCGGTCCTTCGGCGGGGATCGCCCCCCGAAGGCAACCCTTCCCGTTCCCCGTCTCAAGGTTCTTGTGGAACCTGCTCGCCCAGGCGGGCCTGCGGGCGCCGTGCAACCCCGGTCGCGGCACCCCGGTCTCCCCCGACCCCAGGGAGGGCGGAAACCCAAGCGGCTACCGAGTGAGCACTCGGTCAAATAGCTAACACGGCGCCCCCGCTGGGGTCAACGGATTTGAACCCCTGCGGTTGTTTTGAGCGAACAATCGGCGACAAGCACCATCCGGACGGCCCCCAAGCGCGCCTGACGCCGGGGACCGCCTTCTTGACGCCCCCACGTAGGGGGGTATCTTACCGTGCCCGTGGGAGCGGCGGCCGAGCCCATCCCCTGATCAAAAATCCCGAGGAGGAGACGGGCATGAAGATCCAGGTGATTTTCTACAGCATGTACGGTCACGTGTACCGGCTCGCCGAGGCGGTGGCCGAGGGGGCCCGCCAGGTGGAAGGGACCGAGGTCTCCCTTTACCAGGTGCCCGAATTGGTTCCCGACGAGGTGCTGGAGGCCTCGGGGGCCAAGGCGGCCCGACAGGCCTTCGCCCATGTGCCGGTGGCCCGACCCGAGCAACTGGCCGAGGCGGACGCGATCCTCTTCGGCACGCCCACCCGGTTCGGCAACATGTGCGCGCAGATGCGGAATTTCCTCGACCAGACCGGCCCCCTGTGGATGCGGGGCGCCTTGGTGGGCAAGGTGGGCAGCGTGTTCGCCTCCACGGCCACCCAGCACGGGGGCCAGGAGACCACGATCACGAGCTTCCATACCACGCTTCTCCACCACGGCATGATCGTGGTGGGCGTGCCCTACGCCGAGCAGCGCCTCCTGGAGATGGGAGAGGTCACCGGCGGCACCCCTTACGGCGCCACCACCTTGGCGAGCGCGGACGGCTCGCGTCAGCCCACCGAAAACGAGTTGGCCATTGCGAGGTTCCAGGGTCGGCACGTGGCCGAGATCGCCCGCGCGTTGGTGCGGGGCCGCGGCGCGGCGTAAGCCGCCCCCGAACGACATCGGGCGACCGTGCGCCAACCCGCTCTGTTCGTGGGGCACGGAAGCCCCATGAACGCGCTTGTCGAAAATGATTACGCCCGAAGCCTTCGGGCCGTGGGCCGCGCCCTGCCCCGCCCCAGGGCCGTGGCCGTGGTGTCGGCCCACTGGATGACCCGGGGAACTCGGATTTCCTGCCAACCCAGGCTGCGGCAGGTCTACGACTTCTACGGGTTCCCGCCGGAACTCTACGCCCTGCGGTACCGCCCGCCCGGCGCGCCCGCGGTGGCCCGGCGCGCCCTGGATCTTCTGCGGCGGGCCGACCCCGGGGTTTCTTGTGACGAGGGGTGGGGCCTCGACCATGCGGGATGGACCGTTTTGCTGCGGTTGTTCCCGGGGGCGGACGTGCCGGTGTTCGTGATCAGCGTCGACGTGGAGGCCCCGGCCCACCACCACCTGGCCCTTGGCCGAACTCTGCTGCCCCTTCGGGACGAAGGGGTTCTTATCCTGGGGAGCGGGAATGTGGTCCACAATCTCGGAGAGGCCGACCTGGAGCACATGGACGCGCCCCCGGATCCGAGGGGTGTGGCCTTCGACCGAGAGGTGACACGGGCCCTGGAGGAAGGCGATGCCGAGGCCCTGGCCCGGTACCAGGACTGGGGCGAAGCCGCCCGGTTCAGCGTGCCCACGCCCGACCACTACCTGCCGCTCCTGTGGGTGGCCGCCCTTCGCACCCCGGAAGACCGCGTGACATTTCCGCACGAAGGGTTCCAAAACCGCTCGGTGTCCATGCGGGCCGTGGGGGTGGGAAGTCCCTGAAGATTCCCTCTCCCGCGGCCACGGGGACCCCGAGGATCCCATTTTCAGCGACCAGAGGGAGGAATATCGTGAACGTGATCGCGTTTTGCGCAAGCCCACGCCCCGGAGGCAACACCGAAACCCTTGCGGGAGCCGTGCTCGACGGGGCGCGGGAGAAGGGGGCGGAAATCCGGCTCGTCCGGATCGCGGACCTGGATCTCCGGCCGTGCCAGGGGTGCGGCGCCTGCCGCCCCGAGGGCAACTGCGTGCTGGGCGACGCCATGGACGAGGCCGCGTCGTCGATCCTGGCCGCCGACGCCGTGGTGTTCGCCTCGCCGGTGTACATGTGGCAGGTGCCGGGACCGGGCAAGACCTTCATCGACCGGATGTGCCGGTTTCTCACCCCGGAACTGACCTCCCGGATCCCGGCGGGCAAGCCGATCGGCTTTGCGTACACCCAGGGGAACCCCGAGCCCGGCGCCTTCGGCGTGTACTTCGACTATCTCGAGCGGATGTTCGGGTTCCTGGGGTTTGCGCCGGCCGGCCGGGTTCTCGCCACGGCCACCCGACAAAAAGGCGACGTGCTCCGGCAGACGAAGGTCCTGGAGGCGGCCCGGGAGCTGGGAAGACGCCTGCTGGCGTCGGGCCCAAAGGGGTAGTCGTCCCGGGAGAGACGAGGGTGTTGAACCGGGGGTCCGTTGACAGAAACTTTGCATACGGAATATACACGTGGAAACATCACGCCTCGAAACCAACACGAAGAGGCCCCCATGCGGATCCTGTTCTGCGACACCAGCTTCCCGGCGGCCCGGGCCGTGCTGGCCCGGTACCTGCCGGAGGACGAGATCGTCTGCTGCCCCCAATCGGAACTCGCGCAGCACATCGGCGAGGCCGAGGTGGCGATCCCCCTCATGGCGCGCCTGGACGCCGAACTCCTGGAAAACGCGGGGCGGCTCCGGCTAATCCACCAGTTCGGGGTGGGGCTGGAAGGCGTGGACGTCGAGGCTGCGCGGCGCCGGGGCATCGCCGTGGCCAACGTGCCGAGTGGCGATACGGGCAACTCGGTGTCGGTGGCCGAGTGGGTTTTGTTTCTCATGCTGGCGCTCGCCCGGGACTATCCCGGGGCCGCCCGCTCCGTAAGGGAACAGCGCCTGGGCGTGCCCGTGGGCACGGTGCTTTTCGGCAAACGCGCCGGCGTCGTGGGACTGGGCAACCTGGGCCGGGCCATCGCCGCGCGGCTCAAGGCGCTCGGGATGGAGGTCTGGGCCGTGCGCAGGACCCCGGCCGCCACCCCGCCCGAGGACCTGGACGTTTTGGGCGGCCCCGAGGACCTTCCGGCGCTCCTGGAAGCCGTGGACTTCCTGATCCTCGCCGTGCCCCTCACCCCCCAGACCCGGGGGCTCATCGGACGGCGCGAACTCGCGCGGATGAAGCCCACCGCGTTCCTGATCAACGTTTCCCGGGGGCCGGTGGTGGACTACGACGCGCTGCTCGAAGCGCTGGAGAATCGCCGCATCGCCGGTGCGGGGCTCGACGTGTTCTGGACCGAGCCACCCGATCCCGAGGATCCCCTGTTCCGCCACAACGTGATCGCCTCGCCCCACATCGCGGGGGTCACGGACTTCTCCTACGACCTGATCGCCAAGGCGGTGGCGGACAACGTGGAGCGGCTGCGCAGCGGCCGACCCCTCCGGCACCTGGCCTGGTCGTAGAAGGGGTCAGCGAAAGGGCCGAGCATGCACACCCTGTTCTACCCCCGAAGCGTCGTGATCGTCGGCGTGTCCGACGCCCCCCACAATCTGGGCCGCACCATCGTGGAGAGCCTGGGGCGGTTCTCCTTTTCGGGCCGGGTCCACCGAGATCGTGCACAACACCGAGGCCGGCCGCGTGCGGGTCTCCCCCGTGTCCGAGGCCGAGGCCGCCGAGATGATCGCCGAGGGCCGCGGGAGCCTTCTTCTGGAAGGATTCCGGGGCCACCCAAGAGCCGACGTGGCCGCCCTGGCCCGGACGATCGCCGCGTTCTCCCGGATCCCGATCGGGACCCCCGACATCGTGGAACTGGAGATCAACCCCCTGCTCGTCCTGGAAGAGGGCCGGGGTTGCGTGGCCGTGGACGCCCGCATGAGGGTGCGGACGCCGGAACCGCCGCCCCGCGCGCGCCCGCGCTTTGGCCCGCCGGCCCCGGTTGGGTCCTGAACCCTTGGAGCAGACGGCATGCTGTTTCGAGAGTGTCTGTGTTTCGCCTTGGGGAAGGTGTCCCGGGCCATGGCCCGGGTCTACCGGGAGCGGCTGGAGCCCTGCGGCCTGACCCAGCCCCAGTTCTTCCTCCTGATCGCCCTGTACGAAGAGGACGACATCCCCATCTCGCGGCTCGGGGCCAAGGCGGCTTTGGACAAGTCCAGCCTCACCGGCATCCTCGACCGCTTGGAGCGGGATGGCTTCGTGGTGCGGGCAGCGAGCCCTGACGACCGCCGGGCGATCCACGTACGACTCACCCCGAAGGCCCGGGCGTTGGAAGGGGATCTGAGGCGCATTTACGAAGAAACGAACCGGGCATTCCTCTCGCGACTCACGGACGAGGAACGGACCGTTCTGGACCAGGTGGTGGCCAAACTCGAGGGAGGGGGGCCAGAGACACCGTGCGCGGGACGGGACACCCCGGAGCGCGCGGCGGCGGACGCCGGTGGCGCCTGCAAAGGAGGATCGGGATGAACCGGGTCGAAAAGGCCGCACGGAAGGGGCGAACCCTGCTTACCGAGCACGAGTCCAAACGCCTTCTGGCGCGGTACGGAATCCCCGTCACCCGGGAAATCTTGGTGGAACGGCGCGAGGCACTCGTCCATGCGGCCCGGGAAATCGGCTACCCGGTGGCCTTGAAAGCGTGCTCCCCGGAACTTGCCCACAAGACCGAAAACGATCTGATCCGCCTGGACATCCGGAGTGACGCGGAACTTCTCGGCGCGTACGACGCGGTGGGAACTCGCATGGGAGACGGCCAACCGGCCGTTCTGGTCCAGGAGATGGTGAGAGGGCCGAGGGAACTCGCGATCGGCCTGATCCGGGATCCCCAGTTCGGCCCGTGCGTGATGTTCGGACTGGGGGGGATCTTTACCGAGATCCTCAGGGATGTGACCTTCCGGATGGCGCCGATCGGAACGGAAGAGGCCCGGGAGATGATGCGCGAGATCCGGGGCCGCCGCATCCTTGAAGGGGTTCGGGGCATGGAGGCGGCCGACCCGGACCGTCTGGCGGAGATCCTCGTCCGGGTGGGCCGCATCGGCATCGAGCACGGGGCCATCCGGGAGATCGACATCAACCCGGTGATCCTGTGCGGCGGCCAGCCCGTGGCCGTGGATGCCCTCATCGTGCTCGACCGGGAGGACAAGGCATGAACCGGGGCATCCAAGCGCTTCTCACCCCCCGCACCGTGGCTGTGGTCGGCGCCACCCCCGAACCGGGAAAGCTCGGCTACAGCGTGTGCGAAAACCTTCTTCGGGGCGGCTTCCCGGGCGAGGTGTACCCCGTGAATCCCCGGCACCGAGAGATCATGGGCCTGAGGGCTTACCCCTCGGTCGAGCACATCGGCCGACCCGTGGACCTGGTCCTGAGCGCGGTGGGCGCGCGGGCCACGATCGATCTGCTCGAACGGTGCAGCCGGGCGGGGGCGGGGGCGGTTGTGGCGTACGCCGCCGGGTTCCGCGAGATGGGTGAGACGGGTGCGAGACTCGAGGAGGAACTCGGCGCCGCCGCCGACCGGGCGGGGGTCTGCCTCTTGGGGCCCAACACCCCGGGTCTGATCAACGCGGGCCGCCCCCTCAACGCGACCTTTTTCCCCTTCCGGGTCGAACCGGGGCCGGTGGCGGTGATCACCCAGAGCGGCGGGGTGGGGGGGGCCATTTACCGGAAACTCCTGGAAGAGGAGACGGGAGTCGCCTACTGGATCGGGGTGGGGAACCGCACGCGCACCGATTTCGCGGACCTCGTGCCGGCCGTCGCCGCGGATCCGGCCGTGCGGGTCGTGGCGTTGTACCTGGAGGGCACGGAACGGGGCCGCGGCCTCGTGGCGGCCCTGCGGGCCGTGGAGGGACGCGCGCCCGTCGTGGTGCTCAAAGGCGGCAGAGGGGAAGGAGCCGATTCCCTCACCCTGGGCCACACCGGGAGCCTCGCAGGGGAAGCGGCGGTGGTGAGGGGCGTGCTGCGGCAAGCCCGGGCGATCCAGGTGGCCACCCCGACGGAACTCGCCTGCGCGGCGAAGGCGCTCGCCCTGTGTCCCGAGCCGGCCGGGGGCAGGGTCGGGATCCTCACTCCGTCGGGAGGGGGGAGCATCGTGATCCACGACCTCTTGGCCGAGTGGGAAACGCCGCTGGCCGACCTCTCGGCCGACACCTACCGCAAGCTCCGGGAGGCCCTGGGCCGTGCGCAGGGAATCGTGCTGAAGAACCCCCTCGACCTCACCACGTCGGGCTTCGACGCCCAGTTCTACGGCCGCGTGGCCCGGCGAATGGCCGAGGCCCCCGAGGTGGACATCTTTCTCGCGGTGTTTCTCATCCACAAAGACTTCCCCCCTCCCGACCGAGACTTGGTCGAGTTGCTGCGAATCACCGGGAAACCGGTGCTGGCGTACTGGATCGCCATCGACCGGCTCTCGCCCGAAGACCAGGCGCGCCGCCGCGCCCTCGAGGCCGAGGGAATTCCCGTTTTTCTGCTTCCCGAGGAGGCCGCCTGGGCCGTGCGGAGCCTCTCCCTCCGGGGCCGATGGCGGGCCGGGCGGGCGAATCGGCTGGACAAGGGGTTATCCGGTCAGGCCCCCTGAGAACCTTGAGGAAGAATCGGACATGCGCACCGAACCCGAATGTGTGGCGTGCATCCGACGCGTGGCGCTCTCGGCCGCCCGAAACGCCGCGGGGCCGGATGCCCGGGCCCAGACGATTCTCGCAGCCGAGGTCTCGCATCTTCCCGTGTGGGACGAACTCCCGGACCACCGCACCCCGCCGGAAGCGCTGGAGGCGGTCCTCGCGTGGATCCGCGACCGGACGGGGGTGTGGGATCCGTTCCGGGAGTCCAAGCGCCGCGAGGTGGAGGGGGCGAAGCGCGCCCTTCCCAAGGTGGAGGAGACGCTTCGCCGGTCCGCCCGCCCCTTCGAGACCCTGCTACGGATCTGGTGCATCGGGAACGCGTTGGATCGGATGGTGCATCCGAACGGCACCCCCGCCGTGGAACAGGCGATCTGGGAAACGCTGGAGCGTCCGGTGCAGGGCGGTGGGCTGGACGAGGCGGCGCGGTGGCTCGAAGGGGCCAGACGGATCGTATGCCTGGCGGACAACGCCGGGGAGGCCGTTCTGGATCGCGCGGCGATTTCGGCCCTTCGGGAACGGACCGGTGCGGAGGTCACCTACGTGGTCCGGAGCGAACCGGCCCTGAACGACGTCACCGAAACGGAGGCCGGGTGGATCGGGCTCGATCAAGTGGCCGCGGTGGTTCCCAACGGGATCCGGGGCCCCCTGCCCGGAACCATCCTTCGCCGGTGCTCGCCGGACGTGCGCAAACGCATCCGCGAGGCCGACGTGGTGGTTTCCAAGGGGGGCGGAAACCTCGACACCGTGGACGAATACGGCTGCCTTGGCCGCCCGACGGTGTTTCTGTTCCAGGCGAAATGCGCGGTGCACGAAAGGTGGCTCAACCTGACCCCGGGGTATCCGACCGTTCTGGTCCGCCTGGCCCCCCCAACGCCCCCCGAACGGTGACCCGGCGCGCCCCCGCGGCCCCCCGACCACCTCCTCTCCAACGACGAGGTCAAGCGGGCCCATCTGGGGGGCTGAGGGGAGCCCGCGGGACCGAACCGGCCCCGCCCGGCCGGCTCCAATGCCGTGCCACAAAACGTCGAACCATGCCAGCGGCGGGGCGGGGGGCCCCGACGAAGCGCGACGGCCGAGCAACTCGGGCCGCCCGGCGCCAGGGGAGCGGCCGCGGCGCGTGCTCTCACGCGCCGCAGCGGACCGCGCCGAGGCGGCCCTTGCGAGGCCGTTCAGCGAAGGGGGAGCCCCCGGCCCAGCCGCCTAGCCGCCTAGCCGCCGAGCCGCCGAGCCAGAATCTCCCGCAACGCCCCCTCCAGCTCCGGGTACCGGAACTCGAACCCAGCCTCCAGGAGCCGCCGGGGCACCATGCGCTGGCTCGCGAGGAGGGTGCTCCCGAACTCGCCCAGCACGAGCTTCACCGCGAACGCCGGGGCCGGGGTGTACGCCGGCCGGCCGAGCACCCGGCCCAGGGTGCGGGCGAGGTCGATCTGGCGCACGGGGTTCGGGCTGCACAGGTTGAACACCCCCTCCAGGTCGGGCCGCTCCAGCAGGAACCGGATCGCCCGGCACAGGTCCTCGAGGTGGATCCACGAGAACCACTGCCGGCCCGAGCCCACCGGCCCCCCCAGGAACCGTTTGGTCATCTTGGCGAGTTCGGCGAGCGCCCCTCCCCCCGGGCCCAGCACGATGCCGAAGCGCGTGACGACCACCCGGGCGCCCTTCTCCCGGGCCCTGAAGGCCTCGGCCTCCCAGTCCCGGGCCACCTTGGCGAGGAAATCGGTCCCCAGCGGGGCGTCCTCGTCGAGCTCCCGCTCCCCGGCGTCGCCGTAGATCCCCACGGCCGAGGCACTGACCAGGGGGAACCCCTTCGCCTGGTTGGGAATCGCGTCCACGAGGTTCCGGGTGGTCCGGACGCGGCTTTCCCGGATGGCGAGCTTCTTCTCGGGGGTCCATTTGCCCACGATCGGGGCCCCGGCCAGGTTCACGGCCGCCCCGCACTCGGCCACCGGCTTCCACCACGGGCCCCACTCCATGGGGTTTCCCGTGACGAGCTGGTCGCAGGCGGGCACGGACCCGGTCTTTTCCGACGGGCGCACGAGCAGTACGGCCTCGTGCCCGGCCTGCCGCAGGAACGGCACGAGCCGGCTTCCCACGAACCCTGTGGCTCCGGTGAAGAAGATGCGCATGGGGGACTCCGTACGGGGAACGTCGGTCTGCGGTCTACGGTCGGCGGTCTACGGTCGGCGGTCTTCAGTCTTCAGTCTTCGGTCTACGGTCGGCGGTCTACGGTTCGCGGTCGGCGGTGCCGCGGTGAGAAACGGGCGCAGGCGCTCCAGGGTCTTGGGGCCGATGCCCGGGACCGCTTTGAGATCCTCCACGGTGCGGAACCCTCCCCTTCGCTCCCGCTCGGCCACGATGGCCTCGGCCCGGGCCGGGCCGATCCCCGGCAGGGCCGCGAGATCCACGGCCGTGGCCCGGTTGAGGTCCAGGGGCTCCCCCGCGAGGAGCCGCTCCCACTCGGCCCGGGGCGTAAGCGGCGGCAACTCGGCCGGGGGGCGCCGAAGCGCCGAGAGCCCCACCCCGAGCCAGGCCACCCCGGCGAGGAGGAGCACGCCGACCGGCCACCGGCTCTCCCGGGCGGGCGCCCTCATCCCAACTCCTCCGCCGGCAAGAGCACCTCGTCGGTCTTGATCCGGATCCAGCCCCGCCGGGTGAGCCGCAGATCCGGCAGGAAGTCGCAGGAGAGGAACAGGAGCGTGTAGTTGGGGTCGGAATGGGTGTACCCCCCGGCCTCCATCGCGGCCTGGAACGCCGAGGCCGCCTCGGCGGCCCCCCCGAAGGGGCCCGGCATCTGGATCCCGGCCAGGGGGAGCGGGAACTCCCGCACCCCCGCCCCGTCTTCCCCGACCACGGCGATCCCCCCGCCCACGGCCCGGACCCGCCCGAGGGCCTCGGCCATGGCCTCCGGGTCCCGGCCGGCCACGAGGATGCCGGCGTTGGTGGTGTAGGTGCTGGCCACGGCCCGAAGTCGACTCCCCAGCCCCAGAACCACACCCCGGCCGATCCAGCGCCCGGTGCGATCGGTGAGGGCGAGCACGTGGGCCTGGGCGTGGGCGGGCCAGAGGCCCGGGCCCCGGCGCTCGAGGGCCACCGGCTCCTCCCGGGTGATGACCGCGTTCGCGAGCCGGCCCGCCGGGAACGGGTCGGGCGCGTGGGGGGGCAACACAAACCGCTCGGGCCCCCAGTCCGGCACGGGCGGCTCCCCTCCCCGGTACGCCTCGGCCCAGGGGAACGACGCGCTCGGCGCCGGGACCACGAGCCGCCCTTCCCGGGCCGCGAGCCGGCCTCCCGCGACCACGGCCACCGGGGTGGGGTCGCGAAGGTCGGTGAGCAGATTGAGGTCGGCCCATCGCCCCGGGGCCACGGCTCCCAGGTCCTCGTCGAGACCCAGGAACGCGGCGGCGTTCCGGGTGGCCAGGGCGTAGGCGGTGTGCTCCGGCACCCCGGCCTCCAGGGCGGTCCGGATCAGGTGGTCGGTGAGGCCCTTCCGCACGATTTGGTGGGCCTTGGCCCCGTCGGTGGTCAGGGTGATCCGGTCGTGGAAGGCGGTTCGATCGAGCACGGGCAGGAGCGCCTCCAGGTCCTCCCGGAGGCTCGAGTTCCGAAGGAGCACCCACAGGCCCTGCCGGAGCCGTTCGAGCGCCTCCTCGGCCGTGATGGCCTCGTGGCACGACCGGATCCCGGCGGCCGCGAGGGCCGGGAGCCGGCGGGCGCTCGCCCCGGCGGTGTGGCCGTCGGCGAACTTGCCCCGGGCCCTGGCGTCCTCGATGCGACCGAGGAGCCGGGGCGCCCGGTCGGGCCGGAGGAAATCGGTCCACCGGGTCATCTCGCCGGTGCACAGCACCTCGGGCCGGTCGAGGAGCCGCCGGATCGGTTCTACCCCGAACACCTCGGCCTCCTCGGGGAACCAGGACTGGCTCGCGATCCGGGCGACCCAGAACACCCGGCCCAGGGCGGCCCGGCTGAGCGCCCTGGCCAGCTCGGCGAACCGGTCCGGCCCCAGGGCCAGGTAGAGGAGCAGGTTGTCGTACACCAGGGTGGTGGTGCCCCGGCACACGGCGGCCTCGGCCAGGGCCAGGGGATTGTGAAACGGCCAGGGATGGGTGTGGGGCTCGATGTACCCGGGCACCACGGCGAGGCCCCGGGCGTCCAGGACCGCCGTCCCCTCCCCCACCGGGCCGTCCCAGGGGCCCACCCGCGCGATCCGGTCGGCGCACACGGCCACGTCGGCCTCGGTGACCTCGCCGGTGAACGCGTTCCACACCCGGCCCCCCCGCACTAGAAGGTCCGGCGCTTCGAGCCCCTGGGCCACCCGGACGAGGCGCCACCGAAGGTCAGGGCTGCACGGGATCGCCAACAACGCCTCCTTTCGTCAGGCGGGGCGGCGCAACGGCCGTGAATCGTGAAGTCGTGAATCGTTGTCGCGTGCGAACGCTGGGACGCGCGGACGCGGGGACGGGTCCACTGCCGCAGGTCGTTTGTCGTTTGTCGTTCGTCGAGAAAACAGCCGACAACCACCGCGAGTCGTTCGTTACCGCTCGTAACGGGCGAAGCCCCACGACCAACGGCTTACGACCAACGACCTACGGCTGACGTCCTAACGTCCTACTAACGTCCTAGCGCCCGCCCAGCCGCCCCGTACCACCGGGGGCAGAGTTCCGGCGAGGGGAGCCCCTCGAGGCACAGCAGCCGCCGGTGGTGGCGCACGCCGCCGCCGTCGTCCCGGTACACGTCGAGGAGGGTTCCGCCGGGGCACCGGAGGCACGTCTCGGGCTGGTGGGAGAACGCCGTGGCCGCGGCCTTGGCCACGAGGCCCTCGGCCGCGGTCCAGACCCGGCCCGTGCCCCGGCCGCCGAACTCCACCCGGCCCACCCTCCGGATCACGATGCGGCCGTGGTCTTGGGCCACCTCGCCCAGGCACTCGATCCGGTCCCCCGCCCGGAACCCGTGCCGGTCCTGGGCCGCGCGGGACACCCGCAAGTACACCGGGGCGTCGATCCGGGTCCAGCCGAGGTGGGCGCCGGCGAGCACCACCAGGAACCCCCGGTAGTGCACCCGGCTCCCCGCGTCCACCTCCTGGACGAAGCTGGGTTTGACCTCGGCCACCTCCCCCGACACCTCCACCCGCCGGCCGACCGTCTCGTCGAACCAGCGCTCGAACTCCTCCAGTTCCCTGCGGAAGTCGAGCCACTGCCCCGGCGTGAGCAGAAGCCGGGGTTGCTGGTGCACCTTCTCCTCGTCGTACTCGGGGCACCCCCGGCACAAGCGGCCCACGTGGCGGAATTTCCGCTTGCACCGCTTGCCCTTCTCGAGCCGCTTGCACCGCCACCGGAAGTAGAGGCACCCCCTCGGATAGCATCCCTTCTCCCGGAGCACGTGGTACGGGCTCACCGACCCCGCAAAGTCCTGATGCGCCACGTGGTCGCAGGCAAACACCCCCGTTCGCTTCCAGGGGTTCGAAAACCGCTCGGCCTTTCGCATCCCGCGCCTCCGCCCCGGCGTCCGGGCCGGGTGCGCCCCGAGTGTACCCCGGCCGCGCCCCGACCGCCACGTTCCCGGGGTTGCAACACCCCCCTCCCCCGGCGTACCGTACGCGCCTGAATTTTCATTCAGCACCGTACGCGGCGGGGTCGCCGCGGGGAGGATGGCCATGAAACGGGCTTGGCTGCGAGGCATCTGTGCCGTCGCCGTCGTCCTGCTGTCGGGCGCGGTCGCCGGCGCCGCGGAACCGCTCCGGCTCGACCTCCCGGGCGCGGTCACGCTGGCCCTGGAGCAGAACCACGAGGTCCAGAGGGCCCGGGAGAAGCTCCGCCGGCTCGAGGGGCAGATCACCGAGGTGAAGAGCCAGGTCTACCCCCAACTGGGGGTCGAGGCGGCGTACCGGCGAAGCTACGACGAGAGCTTCCTCGACACGTTCGGGGGCTTCATCCAGCCCGAGGCCACGAACTTCTACCAGATCAAGGGCACCCTGGATCAGATCCTGTTTTCCTGGGGCCGGGTGTCCACCGCGATCGAGATCGCCCGGGTGGCCCGGGAGCAGGCCTCCTGGGAACTCCAGGCCGTGGAGCGGGACGTGAAACTCCGGGTGCACGAGGCGTTCTACGACCTCCTTCTCGCCCGCCGGCTGGTGGAGGTGGCTCAGGAAACCCTGGCCCAGAAGCAGCGGCACCTGGAGGTGGCGCAAAAGCGCTTCGAGGCAGGGGTCGTGAACGAGTTCGAGGTGGTGCGGGCCCGGGTGGCCGTGGCCAACGCCCGGCCCCCGGTGATCCAGGCCCAGAACCGGGTGCGCCAGGCCCAGGCCCGGCTCAACAACCTGCTCGCCCGGCCCCAGGACGCCCCCTTGGACCCCGTGGGCGAGCTGGCCCAGGAGCCGCTGGCGGTGGGAGACCTGGGGGCCGTGATCGAGCGGGCCTGGGAGCGACGGCCCGAACTCGCGGCCCTGGCCCGGGCCCGGGAGATGGCCGAGAAGAATCTCAACCTGGCCGAGGCCGAGAACAAGCCCACGGTGGGCCTGCGAGCCGAGTACGGGTTCGGCAGCCAGGAGTGGGACCAGCTCGATTTCCGCCGGGAACAGTGGGCCGTGGGCGTTCAGATGCGATGGCCGTTTTTCGACGCCGGAAAGACGCGGGGCAAGGTGGCCCAGGCCCGAAGCCAGCTCCGGGACGTGGAGATCGCCATCGACCAGACCCGGCAGGGCATCGCCCTGGAGGCCAAGGTGGCGCTCGACGCGGTGGAGGAGGCCCGCCAGATCATCGAGGCCGCGGGCCAGAACATCGAACAGGCGGAGAAGGCCCTGGAGCTCGCCGAGGCCTCGTACCGCTACGGGGTGGGCACGGCGCTCGACGTGACCGACGCCGAACTGGGCCTCACGGCGGCGCGCACCGATCTGGCCCGGGCCCTGCGCGACTACATGGTGGCCCGGGCCCGGGTGCTGGCCGTCACGAACGATCTTTGACCGGCCCCGAAACCTTTCTTCGGTTCCCGGGTAGAAGAAGGTCCGTTTTCCCCGGCCCCGGCAGGGGCCGAAGACCCTTGAGCCCATGACGATACCGCACGAACTGGCCGCGATCGGCCAAGACCTGCTGGCCGAGATCGCGGAGATCTGGCCCTACTTCCTCGTGGGGGTGGCCCTGGAGGCCTGGATCCGCACGAAGAAGTGGCACCTCAAGATCCGCCGCACCCTGACGCGCTTCGGCCCCTGGGCCGTCCTCGTCGCCACGGTGTTGGGGGTGGTGAGCCCCCTGTGCGCCTGCGGCATCCTGCCGCTCACGATCAGCCTGATCCTCGGGGGGCTGCCGCTCGCGCCGGCCATGAGCCTTCTGGTCACCTCGCCCCTCATGAGCCCGGCCGGGTACACCCTGGCGGTGAAGAATCTGGGGCCGTACTGGGCCAACGCCGAACTCGCCGCCGCGGTGCTCATGGGGCTCTTCGCCGGCATGGTGACCCACTGGTTCGAGACCCGGGGGCTCCGGCTCGAGACCCTGTTCCGCAAGGAACTGCCCCAGGGAAACTTCCACGACCCCGATTACCCCGAGGAGATCCTGCGCTGCCACTGCAACGAGATGCTGAGCAAGCGGGTCGAGGCCCGCGGCGGGCACCCCGTGCTCGTGTACCTGGCCAAGGCCTGGGAGGGCGGGGTCAAGGTGGGGAAATACGTGCTCCTGGGGCTCCTCATCTCCGTGGTGGCCCAGCGGTACGTGCCCAACGAGTGGATCGACCGGCTCCTCGTCTCGGGGAGTCCCCTGTCCGTGCTGGGCCTCACGGTGGCCGTGGTGCCCCTGCACATCACCCAGATCACCGCCACGGCGATCCTGTTCGGGTTCAGCGACCTGGCCGTGTCCCGCGCCGCCGGCATGGCGTTCCTGGTGGGCGGACCGGTCACCGCCCTTCCGGTGATGGGCGTGTTCGTGACCCTCTTTCGGCCGCGCCTTCTCGCCCTGTACCTGGGCATCTGCCTCGTGGGCACCCTGCTCGTGGCCTGGTCGTTCCAGGCGCTCGGGTGGGTGGGCCTGTGAATTTTCGCCTTTACACAAAACGCTTTCGCTGATACCCTTTCGCTCTTCGCTTCGAGGCACTCCGAAGTGGGCCATTCGCCCACTTTTTTCGTTTCGGCCCGGCTATGCACAGAAGCGCAAAGGAAACCGAACTCGTGGGCCTCCTGGGCCCGGTAGTGGAGGACGCCGGCTACGAGCTGGTGGACCTGCGGCTTCGCACCGAGGCCGGCCGGCTGGTGCTGCGCGTTCTTGCGGACCGCCCCGGCGGGATCACCCTGGACGAGTGTGCCCGGTTGAGCCGGGAACTGAGCGCCCACATGGACGTGGCCGACCCGATCCGCGGGGCGTACGTGCTGGAGGTTTCGAGCCCGGGGATCCGCAGGCCTCTGACCCGGCCCGAGCACTTCGAACGGTTCGTCGGGGAACGGGTGGTGGTGAAGACGACACAGGCCCTGGAGGGGCGAAAGACCTTCCGTGGCACGAACGCCGGGCTCTCGGCCGACGGCGGCTCGGTCCGGGTGGAGGAGCACGGCGGCGGGGCGGTGGAGATCCCGCTCGAGCTCGTCCGGGAAGCCCACCTGGACCCGGAGATCCGGTTCTGAGCCGGGGCCACGAGGGAAACACCAAGACCGTATGGGGAAACCATGAAAGATCTGAACCGCGTCATCGATCAAGTCGTCCGGGAAAAGGGGATCGATCGGGAGGTCCTGATCGACGCCCTGGAGCAGGCCATGGCCACCGCCGCCCGGCGGCAGCTGGGCAACCGGAACATCGAGGCCCAGTTCAACGAGGAAACCGGGCAGGTGGAGATCCTGGAATACATGACCGTGGTGGAGGACGTGGAAGACTCCTACACCCAGATTAGCCTCCAGGAGGCCCGCGAGAAGTACGATCCCGAGTGCGAGGTGGGCGACGAGCTCGGCATCCCCCTGGAGTTCCGCGACATGGGCCGGATCACGGCCCAAGTGGCCAAGCAGGTCATCATCCAGAAGGTGCGGGAGGCCGAGCGGGAGCTCATCTACAACGAGTTCATCGACCGCCGGGGCGAGATCATCAACGGGATCGTCCAGCGGTTCGAGCGGGGCGACATCATCGTGAACCTCGGCCGCACCGACGCGGTGCTCCCCCACTCGGAGCAGATCCGCAGCGAGAACTACCGCCAGGGCGACCGCATCCGGGCGCTGCTGCTCAAGGTGCAGAAGGAGTCCCGGGGTCCCCAGCTCGTGCTCTCGCGGACCCACCCCGATTTCGTGAAAAAGCTCTTCGAGGCCGAGGTGCCCGAGATCCGCGAGGGCATCATCGAGATCAAGGGATGCGCCCGCGACCCGGGCGAGCGGGCCAAGCTGGCGGTGATGTCCCACGACCCCGACGTGGACCCCGTGGGCGCCTGCGTGGGCGTGCGCGGAAGCCGGGTCCGCGCGGTGGTACAGGAACTCAAGGGCGAGCGCATCGACATCGTGGTGTGGAACGAGGAGCCCGCCCTGTTCGCCGCCAACGCCCTCTCCCCCGCCCAGATCTCCCGGGTGCTGGTGGACGAGGAGCGCCAGACCATGACCGTGATCGTGCCCGAGGACCAACTGAGCCTCGCAATCGGCCGCCGCGGCCAGAACGTCAAGCTGGCGGCCAAGCTCATGGGCTGGAGGCTCGACATCATCACCGAGCAGGAGGCCCGGCGCCGGGAGGAGGAACGGGGTAAGATGCTCCAACTCCCCGGCATGGACCCCCTCAAGGTGGCCCTGCTCGGCCGGATCGACGTGCACACCCAGGAGGATCTCTCCAAAGTACCGATCCCGAAGCTCTGCGAGGCGCTCGGCATCGAAACCGAGGAGGCTGAACTCCTGCGCGAGGCGGCCCGCAAGGCCTTCGAGGCGGAACTGATTGCGGCCACGAGCCAGGAACAGGAGGGGGCGGAGGCCGAACCGGAGGAATCGCAACCGGAGAGCCCGGCCGAAGAGGCGGCGGCCGGAACCGAGGAGGACGCCGCGGAGGAACCGCCGGCGCAGGAGTAAAGCCCCACCGGACCGGGAGGGCTCCCCACGGGGTATCAGAAACCACTCTTCCCTGGTAGGAAGGCGGGAATGGCGAAGATTCGGGTATTCGAAGCGGCAAAGAAGCACGGGGTCGAGGTCCAGGATCTCCTCAACGCGCTGACGGAACTCGGGGTGAAGGTCCGAAGCCACCTGTCCCCGGTGGACGAGGCCGAACTCCAGCCGGCGTTGAAGAAGCTGGGCGCCGGTGAGGCCGAAGAGGAGAAGCCCGCCGCCCCGAAGCCGGGTAAGGTGGTCCGCCGGCGACGCCGGAAGAAGGAAGAGCCCGAGGAGGCCGCAGCCGAGGCGGCCCCTGCGGAACCCGCCGAGGCCCAACCGGAGCCCGAACCCGCGCCGGTGGTAGAAACCGCACCCGCCGAACCGGCCCCATCCGAGGAGGCGCCGGCGCCGGAAGCCGAGGGCGAGGCCCCGGCCGAATCGGCCGAAGCCGCGGAGGCCGCTGCGGAGCAACCCGCCGAGGAGGTCCCCGAGAAGGAACCGGAGGAGGCCGCCGAAGCCGCCAAGGAGGAATCCGAGGGGGAGGAGCGGTTCAAGCTCAAGGTGGTGCGGTTCATCCACCATCTGCCGGAACAACCGGCCCCTCCGCCGCCCTCCTACCAGATGTCCAAGGAGGAGCGGGAGGCCGCCAAGGCCGCCCGCAAGGCCCAGAAGGGCAAGAAGGGCAAGAAGGCCAGGCGCGAAGAGGCCCGGGGCAGACCCCAGAAGAAGGCCGCCCCCCAGCCGCCCAGCACGGTGGCCCCCAAGGCCCAGAAGCGCAAGATCCGGATCGGCGAGGTCATCACGGTCTCCGACCTGAGCCAGCGGATGGGCGTGAAGGCCACCGAGCTCATCCGCCAGCTCATGGGCCTGGGGGTGCTCGCCACCATCAACCAGACCATCGACGTGGACACGGCGGCCCTAGTGGCCTCGGAGTTCGGCTACGAGGTGGAGAGCTATCAGGTGGGCGAGGAGGAGATCCTGGCCCAGGCCGAGGACCGGCCCGAGGACCTGAAGCCCCGGCCCCCCGTGGTCACGGTCATGGGCCACGTGGACCACGGCAAGACCTCGCTGCTCGACGCGATCCGGGAAACCCGGGTGGCCGACCGGGAGGCCGGCGGGATCACCCAGCACATCGGCGCCTACGAGGTGGAGACGAGCCGCGGGAAGCTCGTGTTCCTCGACACCCCCGGCCACGAGGCGTTCACCGCCCTTCGGGCCCGGGGCGCCAAGGTCACCGACATCACGGTGCTGGTGGTGGCGGCCGACGACGGCATCATGCCCCAGACCATCGAGGCCATCGACCACTCCAAGGCCGCCGGGGTGCCGATCATCGTCGCCATCAACAAGATGGACAAGCCCGACGCCGACCCCGACCGGGTGAAGCGCCAACTCACCGAGCACGGCTTGGTGCCCGAGGAATGGGGCGGCGACGTGATCTGCGTACCGGTGTCGGCCAAGAAGCGAACCGGCATCGACGACCTCCTCGAGATGATCGCGCTCCAGGCCGAGCTCATGGACCTCAAGGCCAACCCCAACAAGCCGGCTCGGGGCGTGGTGATCGAGTCCCGGGTGGACCGGGGCCGGGGCCCGGTGGCCACGGTGCTCGTGCAGGACGGCACCCTCAAGGTCGGCGACGTGGTGCTCGCCGGCCAGCACTACGGCCGGATCCGGGCCCTCATCAACGACCAGGGCAAGCGGGTCAAGGAGGCCGGCCCCGCGATTCCCGTCGAGATCCTGGGGCTCGGGGGCGTGCCCACCGCGGGCGAGGCGTTCCAGGTGGTGGAGAGCGAGCGGGTGGCCAAACAGATCGCGGCCCGCCGCGCCGAGAAAGCCCGCCAGGAGGAGATGGCCAAGACCCGGAAGGTCAGTCTGGAGGACCTCCACGCCCGGCTGGCCGAGGGCGAGGTCAAGGACCTCAATCTCATCGTCAAGGCGGACGTGCAGGGCTCGGTCGAAGCTCTCACCAAGGCCCTGGAGGAGTGCTCCACCGACGAGGTGCGGGTGCGGGTGATCCACGGGGCGGTGGGCGGCATCACCGAAAACGACGTGAACCTGGCGGCCGCCTCCGAGGCGATCATCATCGGGTTCAACGTGCGGCCCGAGGCCAAGGCGGCCCAACTGGCCGAACAACAGGGGGTGGACGTCCGCCTCTACAGCGTGATCTACGAGGCGATCGACGACCTCAACAAGGCGGTGCAGGGACTCCTGGCCCCCACCGTCGAGGAGAAGGTGCTCGGCCGCGCCGAGGTGCGGCAACTGTTCCGGGTGCCCAAGGTGGGCACCGTGGCCGGCTGCTACGTCACCCAGGGGGTGGCCCAGCGCTCCGCCCAGGTGCGGCTGCTCCGGGACAACGTGGTCGTGTACGAGGGCCAGCTCGCGAGCCTCAAGCGGTTCAAGGACGACGTGCGCGAGGTGCGCGAGGGCATGGAATGCGGGCTTTCCATCCAGAACTTCAATGACATCAAGGAAGGCGACGTGGTGGAGTTCTACGTGATGGAAGAGAAGGCCCGGGACGAGGCCTAGGACGGGAGCCGTGGTCATCGGGGTCGCCCGGTTCGATCTCTACATCCCGGAGGCCCGGAGCCTCAAGGAAAAGCGCTCGGTGGTGCGCCGGGTGGTGGACCGGGTGCGAAACCAGTTCCCCGTGAGCGTGGCCGAGGTGGACAGCCTCGACCTCCACCAGCGGGCCACCATCGGGTTCGCCGTGGTATCCGGGTCGACCCAGGTGGCCGACCGGGTGGTGGAGGGCGTGCTGCGGTTCGTGGAGGACCAGCACCTGGCCCAAATCCTCTCGGTGGACCGGGAGTTCGTCCACTTCTGACGTCCGTCGGCCTCGGACCGAGCGGTGGAGGTTGCGCCGACGTCGGACGGCGGCCATTTGGACAAGGCGGGGAATTGGCTTCCTAGCCTCCAAGCCTCCCAGCCTCCCAGCCTCCCAGCGTTTCAGCAGAGCCCATGGAAACCCGACGAACCCGCCGCGTGGCGGACCTGCTTCACCACGAGATCGCCTGGGTCCTGGAACGGGAACTCAAAGACCCCCGCGTGGGGTTCGTGACCGTGACCGGGGTCAAGGTGAGCGCCGACCTGCGCCACGCCCGCGTGTATTACACCGTGCTGGGCGACGAGACCCAACGGGCCGAGACCCAGCGGGGGCTCGACAGCGCCCGGGCGTTCGTGCGGCGCGCCGTGGGGATGCGCATGCGCATCAAGGTGGTGCCGGATCTGAAGTTCGTCTACGACGAGGCCTTCGAGCGGGGGCTTCGGACCCAGGCCGCCATCGAGGACATCGCCGATGACGCGGAAAACCCGGATCGTTGAGGTCCGCCGGGCCCTGCTGTCGGCCCGGCGCGTGCTCCTGCTGTCCCATAAGAACCCGGACGGTGACGCCGTGGGCTCGTCGCTCGCCCTTCTCTCGGGCCTTTTGGCCCTGGGGAAGACATGCGACGTGGTGAACGTGGACGGAGTGCCGGCGAACCTGCTGTGGCTTCCGCTCGCCGAGCGGGTGGCGCTCCTCCCGGAGGACGGGGGCTACGACACCGTCGTGTTCCTGGACTGCGGCAACCCCGACCGGCCCGGGCTCGACCTCGAACCGCTGCGCGGGGCCCGCTGGGTCAACATCGATCACCACCCGGGCAACGGCGACTTCGGCCAGGCCAACCTGGTGGACCCCGGGGCCTGCGCCACGGCCGAACTGGTGTACGAGGTGCTCCAGGCCCTGCAGGTGCCCGTGGGGTTCACGGCGGCCACCAACATCTACACGGCCATCCTGACCGACACGGGTTGCTTCCGGTTCTCCAACGCGAACGCCCGCGCCTTCGAGATCGCCTCCCGCATGGTGAACCGGGGCGTGGACCCCTCCTGGGTGGCCCAGATGGTATACGACCAGCAGCCGGTCAACCGACTGCGCCTCCTGAGCCGGGTGCTCGAGACCCTGGAGCTTTCGCCCCGGGACAAAGCGGCCTGTGTCACGGTGACCCGGGAGATGTTCCGGGCCACCCACACCGGGGTCGAGGACGTGGAAGGGTTCGTCAACTACCCCCGGTCGGTGTACGGGGTGGAGGTGGGATTCCTGCTCCGGGAGGAGGCCGACGGGAGGTACCGGGTGGCGTTCCGGTCCAAGGGCCGGATCGACGTTGCCGAGATCGCAAGCGAGTTCGGGGGCGGTGGCCACCGGAACGCCGCCGGCGCGACCATCGAGGGCACCGCCGCCGAGATCCGGCAGCAGATCTTCGACCGGGTCGAGGCGGCGTGGGACGACCTGCTTCTGCGGCGGCGCGAAGCCGGATGAGTGTACCCGGCGCGGGCCTGCTGGTCGTCCGAAAGCCCCCCGGCCCCACGTCACACACCACGGTCGCCCGGGTCCGGCGCGCCCTGGGAGCGGACAAGGCGGGCCACGCCGGCACCCTGGATCCGTTCGCCTCGGGGGTGCTCCTGGTAGGGCTCGGCCGGGCCACCCGGCTCCTCGAGTACCTGGTGGGGCATCCCAAGACCTACCGCGCCCGCGTCCGGCTCGGGGAGGAGCGGGACACCCTCGACCGCACCGGGGAACTCCTGCGCTCGGCCCCGGTGCCCCCCCTCGACCTCGCCGAACTCGAGGCCCTTCTGGCCCGGTTCCGGGGCCGCATCACCCAGGTTCCCCCGGCCCACTCCGCCATCAAGGTGGGGGGCGAGGCCCTCTACCGGAAGGCGCGGCGGGGGGAGGAGGTCGCCCCGCCGCCGCGGACCGTGGAGATTTTCCGGCTCGATCTGGTGGCCTGGCGTCCCCCCGACCTCGACCTGGAGGTCGAGTGCTCGGCCGGGACCTACGTACGGTCGCTCGCCCGGGACATCGGCGCGGCCGCCGGGTCTGGGGCCGTGCTCTGGGAGCTCGTGCGCACCCGCTCGGGGCCCTTCGGCCTCGACGAGGCGATGGACCTCGAGGAGGTGGAGCGGCTGGGGCCCGACGCCTGGGATCGGGTGCTTCCGCCCGAGCGCATGGTCGCGGCCCTGTCCCGGGCCGACGTGGGCCCGGCCGAGGCCCAGCGGATCCTCCACGGAACCGCCGTACCGTGGGAGGGGCCGGACGCCCCGGCCCTTGCCGTGTTCGGCCCGGATGGGACCCTCCTCGCCGTGGCCCGGGCCGACGCGGGGCTCCTGTGGCCCACGAAGGTGGTGGGGGGGCCGGAAGGCTGGAACGCTCGGAAGCTCTCGTAGGCCACGAGGCACGGCCTGTTCGCGATACACTGCCACGGGGTAGGCGCCGGTGCTCTCGCTGGCGGGCGGGGCAAGGGGCCTCCGGAATTGGGGGCGATCCCCGCCGTGCCAGTCGGAAGCCCCCCAGGGCCCCTTCGGGGCCCCGCTACGCAGGACAGTAACGTGCGAGTCAGGGGCCCGGTGTGGGAGCGCCTTCCAAGGCGCGATCCGGGCCGAAGGCCCGCAAGAAAGGGGCGTCGCGGCTTGGGAGCCGCTCCCACAGGTTGGGACAACCGCTGACGCTGGAATCCCAAAGGATTTTGGCATCCTAGCATCCCAGCCTCCCAGCGTCCTAGCAGGAAGCTACTTGGAAGCCGGCAGGATCGGGATGCGGCCGTCCTTCCCGTACCCGGGTTCGTCGGAGCGGCGGGGCGGTTCCTTTACCGGATTCGGCGATTGTGCTAAAAAGTGGCGTTCATCCCCGCTCGGCGGGGTTCGTGTGCCGGCTCGGGGCCGGCGTGCTGACGGAAACGAGGAAACACCAGGAGGATACGAAGATGGCCCTCACCCCCGAACGAAAGCAGGAGATCATCCAGCAGTTCCAGACCCACGACGGGGACACCGGATCCCCCGAGGTCCAGATCGCCCTTTTGAGCGAGCGGATCAACTATCTGACCGAGCACTTCCAGCACCACCACAAGGACCACTCGTCCCGGCGGGGCCTCCTGAAGCTCGTCGGCCAGCGCCGGCGGCTCCTGGAGTACCTGAAGAAGAAGGACATCGAGCGGTACCGCACCCTGATCGACCGGCTCGGGATCCGGAAGTAACTCCCAGTCCCCTTCCCCTTTTCGTTGGAGTATCGCGTTGTTTGACACAAAGACCGTAGAGATCGACCTCGGGGGCAGAGCCCTCACCATCGAAACCGGCCGCATGGCCCGACAGGCCCACGGCGCCGTGGTGGTGAGCTACGGCGGCACCGTCGTTCTCGTCACCGCCGTCGCCGCCGAGGAACCCCGGGAAGGCATCGACTTCTTCCCCCTCACCGTGAACTTCCAGTCCAAGACCTTTGCCGCCGGGAAGATCCCCGGCGGCTTTTTCAAACGCGAGGGCCGCCCGCCGGACTACGACACCCTGGCGTCCCGGCTAATCGACCGCCCGATCCGGCCCCTGTTTCCAAAGGGATTCCGGTCGGAGACCCAAATCATCGCCACGGTGCTCTCCCACGACTCCCAGAACTCCCCCGACGTGCTGGGCATCGTGGGGGCGAGCGCGGCGCTGTCCATCTCGGACATCCCGTTCCAGGGCCCCATCGCGGCCGTGCGGGTGGGCTACGTGGACGGCGAGTACGTGGTGAACCCCACCCTGGAGCAGCTCGAGCGCAGCCGGCTCAACCTGGTGGTGGCCGGCACCCGCGACGCCGTGACCATGGTGGAAAGCGGGTCCAAGATGCTGTCCGAGGAGGAAGTGCTCAAGCCCATCGAGCTCGGCCACGACGAAATCCGCCGCCTGGTGGAACTCCAGGACCGGCTGGTGGAAGAGGCCGGCAAGCCCAAGAGGGAGGTCCCGGCCGTGGAGCCCGATCCCGAGATCGAGGCCCGGGTGGCCCCGATCTTCGCCGAGCACGGGGTCGCGGCCTACAACGAGCCCCGGAAGAAGGCCCGTTACGCCCTCCTCCGCCAGGCCAAGCAGGCCCTACTCGAGGCCCTCACCGAGGAGGAGCGCCTGCGGGAGAAGGAGTACCTGGCCGCGTTCGACGACCTCGCGAAGCGGCACGTGCGGCGGATGATCCTCGAGGAGGGCCGGCGGATCGACGGCCGGGGCCTCGCGGACATCCGGCCCATCGACTGCCAGGTGGGGGTGCTGCCCCGCACCCACGGCTCGGCCCTGTTCACCCGGGGTGAGACCCAGGCCCTGGTGGTCACCACGCTGGGCACCTCCAGCGACGAACAGCTCATCGACGCCCTGGAGGGCGAGTACTACAAGCGGTTCATGCTCCACTACAACTTCCCGCCGTTCTCCGTGGGCGAGGCCCGGTTCCTCCGGGCCCCGAGCCGGCGGGAGATCGGCCACGGGGCGCTGGCCGAGCGGGCCCTGGAGCCCCTGCTTCCCGATCAGGAGACGTTCCCCTACACGATCCGGGTCGTGTCGGAGGTGCTCGAGTCCAACGGGTCGAGCTCCATGGCCACGGTGTGCGGCGGGAGCCTGAGCCTCATGGACGCCGGGGTCCCCGTGGCCGCGCCGGTGGCGGGCATCGCCATGGGCCTCATCATCGAGGGCGACCGGTACGCCGTGCTCTCCGACATCCTGGGCGACGAGGACCATCTGGGCGACATGGATTTCAAGGTGGCCGGCACCCGCGAAGGGATCACGGCCCTCCAGATGGACATCAAGGTGGCCGGCATCACCCCCGAGATCATGCGCCAGGCCCTGGAGCAGGCGCGACAGGGCCGGCTCCACATTCTGGGGGAGATGGAGAAGGCGATCTCGGCGCCGCGGCCCGACATCTCGCCCTACGCCCCGCGGATCACGGTGATCAAGATTAACCCCGAGAAGATCAAGGACGTGATCGGCCCCGGCGGCAAGATGATCCGGAAGATCATCCAGGAAACCCAGACCTCGATCGACATCGAGGACGACGGCAGCGTCATGATCGCCAGCACCAACGAGGAGCAGTGCAAGAAGGCGATCAAGATGATCGAGGACCTCACCCAGGAGGCCGAGGTGGGCCGGGTGTACGAGGGCATCGTGCGCCGGGTCACCGACTACGGGGCCTTCGTCGAGATCTTCCCGGGCACCGACGGGCTGCTGCACATCAGCGAGATCGACAGAGAACGGGTGAACAAGGTCACCGACTACATGAAGGAGGGCGACACCGTGCCGGTGAAGGTCATCAGCATCGACAACACCGGCCGGATCAAGCTCTCCCGCAAGGCGGCCCTCTACCCCGACGAGCCCTCGGGCGGAAACGGCCGGGAGGAAGGCGGCCGGAACCACCGGCGCGGCGGCCGGCGGTAGAACGACCAGGCATACAACGACAAAAGCGGGCAACCCCGAGGGGTTGCCCGCTTTTTTGTCCGGCCGGACCGAGGGCCCTACTCCACCGTGTACGTGAACTCGTCGAGGAGCGTCGTGTCGCCGGCCACGATCTTCGTCTTGATCGTGTAGGTGCCCTTCTCCTTGAAGTTCACGTCGGCCCCGAACCCGCCGTTCATGGCCATGCACATGGCCTTCTGCTCGGTGCCGTCGGGGCCCACGATCTTGTAGCCCGCCTTCGCGTCGGTCACCTTCTCGCCGTTCGGGCCCATCACGTACACCATGAGATGGTGGGTGCCCATCTTGGACATGTCCATCTTCTCCATGGACATGCCCTTCATGCCCTTCATCGCCTCCATTTTCTCCTTCATGTCGATCAGGTGGTAGGCGAGCCCGTAGCCGTTGACCTTTGTCTCCCGGATGTCCTCCCCCATGTGCTCGGAGTGGTCCATTTTCGTCGACCCGTGGTCGTCCATCTTCATGCCCTTCATGGACCCGTGCCCCGAGTCCGCCAGGGCCGGGGTGCCGAGGGCGAGGCCCGCCAGGGCCACCAGGGTGAGGATCGTTCGCTTCTTCATGGCTTCTTCTCCTTTTTGTTCGAAACCGTTTCGCGGGTTGGGTCCGGTTCGTCCGCCCTCCCCGGCAACCCGCCACCGGGGAAGGGGAGTTCGTGGAACTTCGGCTGGGCGGCGGAAAGCATTTCCCATCCGAGCCTCACAGCCCGTCCGGGCGCGGCTTTCCCCCCCCGGGTCACAGCGCCTCGATGCTTTCGGCGCCGGAGCGGATCTTCACCAGCCGGTTCAGGTTCTGCACCGCCACCACCCCGTCCCCCGGCTGGCCGGTGCAGGCCGACCGCCGGATCACCTCCACCATCTTGGCTTCGTCCCGGTCGGGGCAGATGAGTTCCAGCTTGACCATGCGGTTCACCCGCCGGCCGAACTCCATGCTCACCTTGCTCTGGTCCGGGTCGAGGTTCGGCCCCACGGCGAGCACGTGGGTCAACGTGGCGTTCAGGATGCCCTCCTGGGTTAGCGCGTCCAACACCTCTGCCGCCCGCTCCACCCGGATGTAGGCCCGAATCAGCTTCATGCGGTTTTCCTCCGTCGGTTCAGGTTGGCCGTGGGCCGGGCCACGCCCGGCCCTTACCTTACTCCATGTCGCCCGCCGGCTCCGCGTCGGTGGCCGGGCCGTGGGCCAGGGCGCCACGCAGCTCCCAGCGCTTCCAGATGTCGTACACGGCCGGGATGATCACCAGGGTGAGGATCGTCGAGGAGATCAGCCCGCCCACCATGGGGGCCGCGATCCGCTTCATCACCTGGGAGCCGGTTTCGTGGCCCCACATCACGGGCAGAAGCCCGATCAGGGTCGTGGCCACGGTCATGAGCTTGGGCCGCACGCGCTCAACCGCACCCTCGATGATCGAGGCGTGGAGGTCACCGGTGGTGTTCAGGAGGCCGTGGGTGCGGCGGCGGTGGAAGGTCTCGTCGAGGTAGACGAGCATCACCACCCCGGTTTCGGCGGCGAGCCCCGCCAGCGCGATGAACCCCACGGTCACGGCTACGGAGAGATTGTAATTGAGCAGATAGAGCAGCCACACCCCGCCCACCAGGGCGAAGGGCAGGCTCGCCATCACGATGGTGGCCTCCACCGCGTTGTGGAAGTGCACGTAGAGCAGGATGAAGATGATCACCAGGGTGATCGGCACGATCACGTTCAGGGTTTTCCGGGCCCTCTGCATGTATTCGTACTGGCCCGACCACACGATGGAGTACCCCGGTGGGAACTTGACCTCCCGCTCCACGATCCGCTTTGCGTTCTCCACGTAGGAGCCCACGTCCACCCCCTTGAGGTCCACGTAGATCCACGCCGTCCGCCGGGCGTTTTCGCTTTTGATGCCCGGGGGGCCCTTTTTGATCTCGAGCCGGGCCAACTGCCCCAAAGGCACCTGGGCCCCCGTGGGCGTGGGCACGAGCACCCGCCGGAGCTTCTCCAGGTCGTCCCGCAGTTCCCGGCTGTAGCGCAGGTTCACGGGGTAGCGCTCGAGCCCCTCCACCGTGTAGGTCACGTTCATGCCGCCGATGGCGGTCATGATCACGTCCTGCACGTCCTGCACCGTGAGCCCGTACCGGGCGATCTCCTTGCGGTCGATCTCGAAGTCCACGTAGTTCCCGCCCGTGACCCGCTCGGAATAGGCCGAAAGGGTCCCCGGGATGTCCCGCACCACGGCCTCGATCTCGGCCCCCAGGTCCGAGAGCACCTGGAGGTCGGGCCCCATGAGCTTGATGCCCACCGGGGTCTTGATGCCCGTGGAGAGCATGTCGATCCGGGTCTTGATGGGCATGGTCCAGGCGTTCGTGAGGCCCGGGAACTGGATGGCCCGGTCAAGGTCCTCCACGAGTTCTTCGATGGTGATGTAGCGCTCCTCCGGCCAGATCTTGGCCAGGGGCGTGCGGATCCAGTCGGGCCAGTCCGAGAAGAACCGCTCCACCTTCTTCTTCCGCCACTCGTGGAGCACCTTGCCCTTCTTCACCTCTGGCCAGATCAGGGTCAGGGGCTTCTTGAGCCACCCGGGCCAGTCCGAGAAGAACCGGCGCACCGGGATCTGCTCGTACTCCACCTGGGGCCGGAGCATGATCGTGGTCTCGATCATGGAAAGCGGCGCCGGGTCGGTAGCCGTCTCGGCCCGGCCGATCTTGCCCAGGGTGTGGTGCACCTCGGGGAAGCTCTGGATGATCTTGTCGGTCTGCTGGAGCAGCTCCTTGGCCTTGGTGATCGAGATCCCGGGCAGCGTGGTGGGCATGTAGAGGAGGTCCCCCTCGTTCAGGGGCGGCATGAACTCGCTCCCCAACCGGCTCAGGGGAAACCAGGTCACCACCACCACGGCCACCGCCACCAGCACCGTGGTTTTCCGCCACTTGAGCACCACCCGGATGAACGGCAGGTACAACCGGATGAAGAACCGGCTGATCGGGTTTCGGGCCTCGGGGATCATCCGCTGGGGCACCAGGCACACCACCGCGAAGGCCGACACCGCGAGCGCGGCCAGAAGGCTCCAGTCGGGCAGTTCGAGACCCGCCGCCCCTCCGGCCACCACCAGGAGCGGCGGGCCGGCCACGGCTCCCACCCAGGTCCAGAACCGCCGGCGACGGGTGACCTCGGGCGAGAACGTTTCCTCCCGCACGAAAAAGGTCATGAGCACCGGGATGATCGTGACGGCCAGAATCGACGAGGCAGCCATGGCGAAGGTCTTGGTGTAGGCCAGGGGCTTGAACAGCCGGCCCGACTGCTCCTGCAGGGCGAACACCGGCAGGAAGCTCACCGTGATGATGAGCAGGCTGTAAAAGAGCGCCGGGCCCACCTCCTTGGACGCCTCGAGGATGATCTCCAGGTGGGATCGCCGGCCCCGGTCCCGCTCCAGGTGCTTGTGGGCGTTCTCCACGAGCACCACCGAGGCGTCCACCATCACGCCGATGGCGATGGCGATGCCCCCGAGGCTCATGATGTTCGCGTTGATGCCGAGCGGGTACATCACCAGAAACGACATCAGGATGCCCACGGGCAGGGTGAAGATCGCCACGAAGGCCGACCGGAAATGGAGGAGGAAGATGACGCAGATGAGGGCCACCACGGTCATCTCCTCCAGGAGCTTCTTCGTCAGGGTGTCTATGGCCCGCTGGATCAGCCCCGAGCGGTCGTAGCCCGTCTCGATCACGACCCCCTCGGGCAGCCCCTTTTCCAGGTCCTTGAGCCTCTCCTTCACCCTGCGGATCACCTCCAGGGCGTTCTCCCCGAACCGCATCACCACCACGCCCCCCACGGCCTCGCCCTCGCCGTTCCACTCGAGGATGCCGCGCCGGAGTTCGGGCCCCACCTGGACGTGGGCCACCTGCTTCAGGAGCACGGGCGTGCCGAACTTGTCCACCCCCACGGCGATGTTCTCAATGTCCTCCACCCCCCGCAGGTACCCTTTGCCCCGGACCATGAACTCGGTCTCGCCCATCTCGATGAGCTTGCCGCCCACGTCGTTGTTGGACCGCTGGATCGCCATCCGGACCTTCTGGATCGGGATGCCGTAGGCCAGGAGCTTGTTGGGATCCACCTCCACCTGGTACTGCCGCACGAACCCGCCGACGCTCGCCACCTCGGAGACCCCGGGCACGGCCGTGAGTTCGTAGCGCAGGTACCAGTCCTGGATCGACCGGAGTTCCGAGAGGTCGTGGGTGCCCGTGGTGTCCTTGAGCACATACTCGTAGATCCACCCCACCCCTGTGCCGTCCGGCCCCAGGCTCGGGGTCACGCCCCGGGGCAGCCGGCCGGCCACGAAGTTGAGGTACTCGAGCACCCGGCTCCGGGCCCAGTAGAGGTCGGTGCCGTCCTCGAAGATGATGTACACGAAGGAGAACCCGAAAAAGGAGTACCCCCGCACCACCTTGGCGTAGGGCACGGCCAGCATGGCCGTGGTCAGCGGGTAGGTGACCTGGTCCTCCACCACCTGGGGCGCCTGGCCCGGGTACTCGGTGTAGATGATCACCTGGACGTCGGAGAGGTCCGGGATCGCGTCCAGGGGGGTGTTGGTCATGGCCAGCACCCCGCCCAGGATCACGAACACCGTGGCCAGGATCACCATGAACTTGTTGTTGATGGACCATTCGATGATTTTTTCGATCATGTCGGGTATCCGCTCAAAAGCTGGGAGGCTAGGAGGCTGGGAGGCTGGGAATCCAAGCCACCTTTGCTCAGGCAGCGTTGCCCGGCCCCCTGCCTCCCTCTCCCCCCGCCGGGGGGAGAGGGCCGGGGTGAGGGGGGCCTAAGACGCTGGGAAGCCAAACCCTCCTCGTTGCCTGCACCTTCGCCCGTTTCCACCTGTGGCAGCCGCCTCCGGGTCAGGAACCAAACCGGCGACCAAATCCGGCCGGCCTCCCGCGTCGCTA
Source organism: Deferrisoma palaeochoriense (assembly GCF_054656955.1). Lineage (NCBI taxonomy): Bacteria > Pseudomonadati > Thermodesulfobacteriota > Deferrisomatia > Deferrisomatales > Deferrisomataceae > Deferrisoma > Deferrisoma palaeochoriense. The sequence goes on along the minus strand of NZ_BAAHXI010000007.1, from coordinate 20,657 downwards.
CATGTCGTCGAAGAAGTCGTCCTTTTTCTGGGCGTTGTCGCCACCGTCCATGTCGTCGAAGAAGTCGTCGGACGATGATGCCGGTTGCTCGGCCTTGGGTTTCCCCATCTTGGCCTCGAGCATCTTCTGGACGGCCTCCTTGAGTTTGGACTCGGAATCCAGGAGGAACTGCCCCGAGGTGACCACCTGCTCGCCCGGGGCCACCCCCGAGAGCACCTGCACCTTGCCGCCGTCCACCTCGAGCCCCAGCTCCACCTCCCGCGGCGTGAACTTCCCGTCGCCCCGGGTCACGAACACCACGTTGCGCTCGCCCGACCGGATCACCGCCTCGGAGGGAATGAGGAGCCCCTCCTTGTCTAGGGAGCTTCGGATCACCACGTCGGCGTACATGTCGGGCTTGAGTTCCAGGTCGGGGTTGTCGAACTCCAGCCGGATCACCACGTCCCGGGTCTGGCGCTGAAGGTAGGGGTACACGTAGGTCACCTTGCCCACGAAGGTCTTCCCCGGCAGGTAGGGCAGGGTCATCCGGGCCTCCTGGCCCACCTGCACCCAGGGCAGCTCGTACTCGTAGATGTGGGCCTCGACCCAGACCTTGGATAGGTCTGCGACCTGGTACACGGGCTGGCCCGCCTTCACGAACACCCCCTCCACCGCGTTCTTGTGGGTCACCACCCCGGTGAAGGGCGACCGGATGAGAAGGGTCCGGCGCACCTTCCCGCTCTTCTCGATGGCCCGGATCTGGTCGGCCGGGATGTCGAGGTATTCCAACCGCCGGCGGGCCGAGGCCAGGAGATCCGCCCCTCCGGCGGTCTTGCTGAGGCTCCGGAACGCCGTCAGGTACTCCTCCTGGGCCGACACGAGCTCGGGGGAGTAGATCTCGAAGAGCGGATCACCCTTCTTCACGAGCTGGCCCGTGAAGTCCACGTAGAGCTTCTCGATCCAGCCGCCGAACTTGGGGCTCACCGTGGCCGTGCGGGTCTCGTCGTAGGTCACGTGACCGTAGGTGCGGATGGTGCGCACCAGCGGCCCCTTCTCCACGGGCGCCGTGCGGATGCCCATGTTCTGCTGGATCACCGGATCGATCTTGATCTCCACCCCGCCGATCACCTCGTCCTCGTACACGGGCACGAGGTCCATGCCCATCTTGCTCTTGCCGGGGCGATCGTAGATCTCCGTGGGGTCCATGGGCGCCCGCCAATAGAGGATTTTCCGCTCCTTGGAGCCCGCGGCGGCGGCCTCGGGCTCGGCCTCGTCCCGCTTGGGCACGAGTTCCATGCCGCAGATCGGGCAGGTCCCCGGCTCCTCCGAGATGATCCAGGGGTGCATGCCGCAGGTGTAGAGGGTCTTCTCCGCCTTCGCCCCGACCGGGGCCTCGGCCACCGGCTGGGGCGCCATGCCGCCGGAGGGGATCCACCCGAGGAAATAGGCGGCGCCCGCCGCTACCGCCAGGGTCACCACGGCGGTGACAAAGGCCACCCGTACGCTCGATCGGGGTTTTGCAGTCTCGTTCGTCGCCATGGAACACTCCGTGAAAATCGGTCGCCGGTCAGGGCCTTCGGCCCGCTGGAAAGCTGGGAGGCCGGAAAGCTAGGACGCCACCCCGTTTACCCGGGCACGCCTACTGTCCTCTGTCCTCTGAATTCTGGACCCGGATATCCGCCCCCACCGCCTCGGCGAGTTCCGCCCAGGCCACCCCCAGGTCGGCCCGCTTCCGGGCCGCGGCGAGATGGGCCTGGAGCCACCCCATGTAGGAGCCGATCACGTCGGCGAACATCACGTTCCCCGCCTCGTACCCCCGGGTGGCCACGTCGAGCGCGGCCCGGGAGAGCCCCACCACCTTGCCGGCGTAGAGGGCCTCCTCCCGGGCGGCCCGGTCGAGCCGGAACCAGGCGTCGCGCACCCCGTACCGGGTGGCGGCCTCTTCCTTCCGCAGCCCCTGGCGCAGGGCCTCGAGCTTCTGCCGGGTCTCCCGGACGTAGGCGTCGCCGGTTCCGTACCAGGGCATCTTGGGCAGCCCCGCCCCCATGGAGGCCGTGGTGGCCACGGCGAAGGGCTCCTTCATCCGGGCCGTGCCCACCTGGGTCACCGCCTCGTCCTGGAAGAGCGACAGGTTCAGGGTGTAGGCAGGGTAGATCCGGGTCTCGGCCATCTCGATCATCCGTTCCATCTTCCCCACCATGGCCCGAAGGCGCCGGAGTTCCTGGCGCCGCTCCAGGGCCAGGTCGTACAGGGGAGCGAGCTCCGGCACCCGGCGCTCCGGCTCCCCGGGGCTCGGCGTGCCCACGGCCGCCTCCGGCCCCAGGTCGAGGATCTCCCGCACCTTGGCCTCCAGGGTCCGGCGCTGCTCGGCCAGGGTGCGCAGGTCCTCCGACACGGTCTCCCACCGGATCCGCACCTGGATCACGTCCTGGAAGTTCGTCTTGCCGGCCTCGTACCGGGCCCGGGCCACAGCCTCCAGGCGCTTCAGGAGATCGAGCATCTCGCCGGTGATCCGCTCGGCCTCGCCCACGAACCCCAGGTTCCAGTACACCCGCCGCGCCCCGGTGATGGCCATGCGTCGGGCCATCTCCAGCGCCTCGGCCGCCGCCCGGACCTCCTGGGTCACGATCTCCCCCTTGAGGGCCAGGAGGCCGGGAAACGGGAACCGCATCTCCACCGGCTCCCGGCCCTTCATGGGCCCGATCCCGGTCATCAACCCCTCGGTGAACGCCGTGTACTGCCTCAGGATCTCGTCGAGGTTCCAGGCCTGGGTGTAGCGCTCCAGGGCCCCCCGCAGGGTGTCCTCGGCCGCGCGGATCCCGGGGTTCCGGACCCAGGCCAGGGCCTCCAGGGCCTCGAGGTCGAACCCGTCGGCCAAAAGGGCCTGGGCCGCCGCCGGGTCGTCGGCCGCGGGCCGTGCCCGCTCGAGCACCTCGGGGGCGGGCTCGTAGAACCGCTCACCGGGCAGGCCCGCTTCGAGGGCCTCGGTCCACCGCCGCCGGGCCTCCTCCAGCCGGGCCTTCTGGGCCTCGAACTCCCCGTCGCCGGCCGCCTGTGCCCGTTCCGGAGGGATCGAGGCCAACTGCGCGCGGTAGAACGCCCCCGGCTCGTACCCCTCCCACTCCCGGTCGAGGGCCCGGTACCCGGCCCACGCCGGCGCCGCGGCGAGGGCCAACACGAGGGCGCCGCCCGCCCCGACCCGCCGCATCCACCGTTCCCACCGCATCATGGCTGAACCTCCTCGACCCCACCGTCCCGGCGCGTCAGGCTCGTGGCCGTGAGCCGCTCGAGCCGCGCGAGAAACTTGCCGTAGTCCGCCTCGGCCCGGGCGAGGGAAAGTTGGAAGTTGTAAAAGACCGACTGGGTCTCGACGAAATCGCTGAAACTCCCCTCCCCTTCCCGGAACCAGGTCTCCGCCACCTCGAGCGACTGGGCCGCCTGGGGGAGGAGTTCGTCCCGGTAGAGCGTCACAAGCCGCTCGGCGTTCTTGAGCCGGAAGTAGAGGCTCCGGATCATGGCGTCGGTGTCGTTGATCCGGGCGGCCTTGAGAGCCCGGGCCCGCTCCATTTCGGCCCGGGCGGCTCCGGTGCGGCCCGCGTTCTTCCCGAACCACAGGGGGATCGTGAGCCCGAACTGCACCCCCACGGCGTCGCGGCCCGCGTCCTCGGGGTCCATGGGCACATCGGGGTCGCCGATGCCGGCGTAGAAGAGCCCCACCATGAAGTTGGGGCGGTTCTCGTACCGGGCCAGGTCGGCCTGGGCCCGGGCTTTCTCCACTTTCGCCTCGGCGATCCGGATCTCCTCCTGCCGTTCGGCGGCCAGGCGGTGGATCTCGTCCAGCGTGTAGGCCAGGGGTTCCACCGCCGCGTCTGGGAGCGGACCCAATTCCGCGTCGGAGGGGCGGTTCAGGAGCGCGTTGAGCCGAGCCCGCTCCGTGGCCTCCAGCTCCTCCAGGAGCAGGGCGTCGTACTCGAGCTGGGCCCGCTGCGACTGGGCCTTGGCCACGTCCACGAAGGCGGCCCGGTCCTCGGCGTGGGAGGTCTCGGCCACCTTCCGGAGGTGATCCAGGATGTCCCGGTTCGCCGCCACCACCTCCTTGGCCCGCCGGATGTAGGCGAGCTCGTACACCGATTCCCGCAGGTCCACGATCACGTCCCGCACCGCCTTGTCGAGTTCGAGCCGGGCGATCCGGGCGTCGGCCTCCACGACCTCGCCGGCCTTGGAGAGCTTGCCGGGAAACGGGATCATCTGGCTCAGGACCGCGTTCCAGTCCTGGGGCCCCAGCCGGGTCTCGATGGGCCGGGGAAAGTAGGTCACCATCACCTGCGGGTCCGGGTACGCCGTGGTCACCCGGTACCGCTCGATCACCGAGCGCCACTTCTGGCGCGCCGCCTCGATCTTGGGGTTCGCCCGGTAAGCGTAGGCCACGAGGTCGCCGACCGAGGGGCCGCTACGGAGCCGCGCCTCTAGGTCCTCGGGCGTCCCGGCCGCGGCCGCCACCTGGGCTGCCAACAGGAACGCCGCGGTCCATCCCAGGGTTCGGTTCATCCCGTCCTCTCCGATCTCAACGAAGGGGTCCTGGCCGACGGGTGCCGGTGTACCACGATTTCGGGGCGCCGCCACCCGCCGGCCGAAGCCGCCGCCCCAGGGAGCAACCCCCGTGCCACGGATTTTTTCCTACCGTTTCGGTGGGTTGCGAAGCAGGGCGCTCGCGGGTGCCGACAGACTGCAGACTATTCGACACCCTCCTGTCGACTATTGTCCACCTCCGCAACAGGTGCCTCCGCACCCGCTGGAGCCGGGCCGGCCCGCGGCCCCGAGGGCCACGGACGGCCCCGAGGCGAGGTACCGGGCCGGATAGCCGAGCCGGGTCACGGCGTCGGCGAGCCGCTTCGGGTCCGCCCGGCCGGGTTCGTACTCCACGCCCACCCGGCCGGCCGCCAGGTCCACCCCAACGGCCCGCACCCCGGGCAGGGCCCGGAGCGCCTCCACCACCCGGCCCTCACAACTTCCGCACGAGAGCCCCTCCACGGCGAAGAGCACCCGGTCGGTGGGCCCGCCGCCCGCAGGCGCCCCCTTCTCCCCCACGGCCGCCGTGGCCAGGAATCCGGCGGCCAGAAGCACCGCCACAACAACGCCGAAACGTACGATGCGCATCGAATGACTCCTTGGTTCGTCGTTGGTCGTTCGTCGTTGGTCGTTCAGGGACGAAAGGGACGTCAGGGACGGAAGGGACCCGGCCACCACGCCCCCTGGCCCCGCACCGCCGCCCAGCCGCCCAGCCGCCCAGCCGCCCAGCCGCCCAGCCGCCCAGCCGCCCAGCCGCCCAGCCGCCCAGCCGCCCAGCCGCCCAGCCGCCTAGCTTCCCGCCACCGCGTCCTTCACAATCCGGTCCTCCTCCACGATGCGCCCGTCGGCCACCCGCAGCACCCGTCGGGCGTACCCGGCGCACTCCGGGCTATGGGTGACCATCACCACGGTGGTGCCCTCCTGGTTGAGCCGGGTCAGGAGGTCCATGACCTCCCGGCTCGTTTTCGTGTCGAGGTTTCCGGTGGGCTCGTCGGCCAGGAGGATCGGCGGGTCGTTCACCAGGGCCCGCGCGATGGCCACCCGCTCCTGCTCGCCCCCGGACACCTGGCTCGGGAGCCGGTCGGCCTTGGCCCCGAGCCCCACCTTTTCCAGCGCCTCGACCGCCATCCGCCGCTTTTCCCGGCGGGGGGCCTTCACCGTGGCCAGGGGCAGCATCACGTTCTCTGCCAGGGTGAGATACGGCACGAGGTGGAAGCTCTGGAACACGAACCCCAGGAACTCCCGCCGGAAGTCGGCGCGGCGCTCGCTGTCGAGGCCGTACACGTCGATGCCGTCCACCACGAGCCGGCCCTCCGTGGGGGTGTTCAGGGCGCCCAGGATCGAGAGCAGGGTCGATTTGCCCGAGCCCGATTCGCCCATCACGGCCACGAACTCGCCGGGTTCGATGGAAAAGGTCATGCCGCGCACCGCGAACACCGCGGCCTCGCCGCTTCCGTACTGCTTCGTCAGGTTTTCCGCAACGATATGGGACATGGGAAGACTCCGTTGGTCGTGGGTCGTTGGTTGTTCGTCGAAAGGTGGCGTGGGCCCACTGCGTTCCACCGACGCTGCGCCCCGCGCGCGTTCACGGGGCGCCCTACAGGGCCCGCAGAGCCTCGTTGGGGTCGAGCCGGGCCGCCAGGAACGCCGGATACACGCTGGCCAGGAGCCCCAGGGCCACCGCCAGCACCAGGGCGCCGCCGGCAAGGACCGGGTCAAGGGGCACGCTCACCGCGTGACCCCCATGGTGGGCCATGGCGTCCCCCGCGCCCCCCGCAAAAACAGGCACCAGCAGGCGAGCCCCCAGATACCCGGCCAGGTATCCGACCACCCCGGCCAGGGCCGAGACGACGCCGGCCTCCAGGAGGATCACCCGCATGACGTGGCTCTTCCGGAACCCCACGGCCCGAAAGATGCCGATCTCCACGGTCCGCTCCCGCACGCTCCCCATCAGGGTCACGAGCACCACGAGTCCGCCCACGAGCACCACCAGGGCCGAGACCCCGAGGGAGAACTTCTGGAAGTGCCCGAGGGTCTCCATGCGGCCCTTCACCACCTGCTGGATCGCCATCACCTTGGCGCCGGGGAGCACCTCCGCGATCTGCCGGACCATGTCCTCGATCGGGCAATCGGCGCACAGAGCCGCCACCTCGGCGAGCGAGATCCGCCCCTCCTTCTCCAGCACGAACTGGGCTGCCCCCAGGTGGGTGAAGATGAGGTGGTCATCCTGGGACCCGGTGGGTTCCAGCACCCCGGCCACCCGGAACTCCCACCCGTCGAGCGCCACGGAGTCACCGGGCCCCAACCCCAGGGCCCGAGCCGCGTCGGCGCCCAGAAGCACCTCGTTCTCCGCCGGGTACCCGCCCCTCACCTGCCACCAGGGCTTCAGGACGTGCGTCGCGTCGAAGTCCACGCCCGCGAGCAAGGCGTTTTGGCCCTCCACCTCCACGACCCCGAGCAGGACCGGCCCCACCGCGGCCACGTTGCCCGCGTTGCGGATGGTGGCGATTCGGTCCAGTTCCGCCTGCCGGATTTCTTTCGTCTCGAACGACACCCCCCCCAGGTTGAGCCCCCCGTAGGTGAGCGACAGGCTCTCGGTCCGGGGCACGATGAGGATGTTCGCCCCGTATTGCTCGAGCTTGTGGTTCACGTCCTCCACGAGGGCGCGCGACAGGGTCATCAACCCCACCACGGTCGCCACGCCCACGACCAATCCGGCGAGCACGAAGGCCGCCTTGGCCTTGCGCCTACGCAAGTTCAGAAGAGCGATGTCCTTGAGCGTCATGGTCAGCCCTCCCGCCCGAACTGGAAGTACCGCCGGCCCTCCAGGATGTCGGCCACCCGGAGGATCACCTTGCCGTCGCGGACCTCACGCTTCAGGGGGGCCGGGTTGCACCCGCCCTTCACCTCCATGACCTTCACCGACGGAAACCGCATGCGGCAGTTCTGGCAGACCATTTCGTCCCCGTCCTGCCGGTACCCCTTGCCGGCGGGCCAGCAGGAGTCGCAGGCGTCGAACGCCGTCCGGATCACGCCGTCGGAGCTCTTGAGGACGAAGTACTTGATCGTGACGCCGTCGCCCGCCTCGTACTGGAAGAACCGGGCCTTGCCGTCATCGAACTGGTCGGCCGGAAGCACGATCTCGCCGGCATGGGCCGCGGTGACCGCGGCGACCTCCGATGCGGGCCCACCTCGCAGGCCCCAGAAGGCCACTCCCGCGCCCACCACCACGACGGCGCAGGCGATCATCGCGAGAAGCGGCGCCTTCGAGCGCTTCGGTTTCTCCTGGCCGAGCACGGCGGCCTTCTTGGCGGCGAGTTTGTCTTCGGGGCGGTTCGTGTTCTGGCTCATGGTTCAACTCCTCTCCGTTTTCTTCGGCTTGAATGTGGGTGGTTCTCTGACCCGTTCCGGCGGCCCCCCTCCGCGACCTTCATCCTTGGCCAACGCCGGGGACGGGAGGCTTCGCGGCAACGGGGATCGCCCCGCCCCACGGGGACGGGGGGCGACCGCGGACAAAAGTGAACGATGGAACAATCGGAAATCAGGGCACACCACGGGGTTGGCGCGACCCGGAACGAAGGCGCACCGCGCCCCGTCCGGGGGTGGCCCCCTACGGCACTACGGGCTCAACACAGAAGGGAGGTGTTCTGAAGGTACAGGGGGGTGGGTGGCGCGGTCCCCGGGATGCGCATCCGCTCGTGACGGGGGGCCGGCCCGGGGGCGGGAACCCTCCCCACCATCGGGGGGAGCACCGCCACCGCCTGGGAACCCTGGGCCGCCGGGCTGGCGGCCACCGCGGCGGGCGGAACGGGGTCGCCGACATCGCGCTGGATGTCGCAGGGGACGGGGGCGTGGTCGCAGCAGCAGCCGCGGGCGCCCATGTCCCCGGCCCCGTGGTGGGCGGGCGCCTGGGCGCAGCACGACAGACCACAGTCGGGCATCCGGGGGGCGAACCCCAGAAGCGCCACCGCCACCGCGAGCCACGCGGCGATGCTTCCGGTTCGTCGTGCAACGGCCGGCAGGGTCAAGCAGGGCTCCTCAAGCAAACCAGATTGGTCTTAAACCGAGTCCACGCCAACATACGCCTCCCGCCCCTGATCGTCAAGCGACCCGCTCAACTTTAGTCGAAATCCGCCTCCCCGAAATCGCACCCCAGGGCCGGCTAATCCGGCCGGCGGCGCGGGATTCCGAACTTCTCCATCCGGTAGAGCAGGATGTGCCTCGGAATCCGCAGGAGCTTCGCGGCCCGGGTCTGGTTCCAGCCGGTGCGGTGGAGGGCCTCCTCGATCACGGCCCGCTCCACGTCCTCGAGCGAAACCCCCTCGGGGGGCAGGTGGAACGAGAACCCGTCGCCCCGGCCCTCCCGGGGCTCCGGTTCCCGGATCTTCTCCGGGAGGTCCTGAAGGCGGATCGTGTCCCCCTCGGTCAGCACGAGGAGCCGCTCGATAGTGTTCTCGAGCTCCCGCACGTTGCCCTTCCAGGAATACCGGGTCAGGGCCTCCATGGCCTCGGGGGTGATCCGGATCGCCCGACCGGGGGCGAGCTTCTTCAGGAAATGGGCCACCAGGAGCGGGATGTCCTCGGGCCGCTCCCGCAGGCTCGGCATGTGGATCGGCACCACCGCGATCCGGTAGTACAGGTCCTCCCGGAACCGGCCCTCCTCGACCTCGGCCTCCAGGTCCCGGTTCGTGGCCGCCAGGACCCGGGCGTCCACCCGGATGACCTCGTTCGAGCCCACCGGGGTGATCTCCCGCTCCTGGAGGGCCCGCAGGATCTTGGGCTGGAGGTCCAGGGGCATCTCCCCGATCTCGTCGAGGAAGATCGTCCCCCCGGCGGCCTCTTCGAATCGGCCCTTCTTGTCACGGATCGCGCCGGTGAACGCGCCCTTCTTGTGCCCAAAGAGCTCGCTCTCCAGGAGTTCTCGGGGGATCGCCGCGCAGTTCACCGCCACGAACGGCCGGTCGGCACGGCGGCTCAGGCGGTGGATCGCCCGGGCCGCGAGCTCCTTTCCGGTGCCGCTCTCCCCGGTGATCAGCACCGAGGCGTCCGAGTCGGCCACCTTCTCGATCAGACGGTAGACCGCCTGCATCGCGGGGGAATCGCCCACGATCTTGTCGGCCTCCTCGATCCGGCGCACCTCCTGCCGGAGCCGCACGTTCTCGGCCTCGAGGTCCCGCACCCGCAGGGCCTTGCGCACCGCGAGCTTGAGTTCGTCGCGGTTGAAGGGCTTCGTGATGTACTCGGCCGCCCCGGCCTTCATGGCCTCGACGGCCATCTCGATGGTGCCGAACGCCGTGATCACGATCACCTGGGTTTCCGGCGCCTCGGCCTTGATCCGCCGGAGCAGGTCCATGCCGTCCATGCCCGGCATCTTGATGTCGGTGACCACCAGATCGAACGACGCCCGGTCCAGCTTCTCCAGGGCCTCCTCGCCGCTCGCGGCCGTGGCCACGGCGTAGCCCTCCTCGGCCAGGTTGTACTCCAGGATCCGCCGCAGGCTCTCGTCGTCGTCGACCACCAGCACCCTAGCCATCGGTCCCCTCCGCCACGGGCAGGGTCAGCACGAACCGGGCCCCGCCCTCGGGCCGGTTCTCCGCCACGAGCGTCCCGCCGTGGGCCTCGGCGATCTTCCGGCTGATGGCGAGCCCCAGGCCCGTGCCCTCCTCCTTCGTGGTGTAGAACGCCTCGAACACCTTGCCCTCCTCCCCCGTAGGCAGCCCCGGCCCCTCGTCCTCCACGCACACCCGGGCGAGCCGCCCGGCCACCTCCCGGAACTCGGCCGCCGGCACCAGCCCGGGGCAGGACCCTACCCGGACCCGCACCCCCCTGCCCGGGGGGCTCGCCTGCACGGCGTTCAGCACGAGGTTGAGGAGCACCTGCTTCAGGTGGGCCGGCCGGCCCCGCACCCGTACCGAGCCGTCGGCCTCCACGGCCAGAGTGACCCCGGCCTTCCGGGCCGGGGTGGCCACGAACGCGGCCACCTCCCGGGCCAGGGCGGCCAGGTCCACGGCATCGGCCTCCTCGTCGGCGCGGGGCCGGGCGTAGCCCAAGAACTCCTCGACCACCTGGTTGAGCCGGTCGGTCTCCTTGAGCAGGATCTCCAGGAACTCCGCCTTGGGGTGCCCGCCGGGGAACTCGTCGCGCAGGATCTCGGCCGTGCCCTTGATCGCCCCCAGGGGGTTTCGGATCTCGTGGGTCACGGCGGCCGCGAGCTGCCCGATGGCCGAGAGCCGGTCGGCCCGCCGCAGCTGCTCCTCCACCTGGAGCAGGGTGTCGGCCTGCCGCCGCAGTTCCTCGTAGGAGCGCTCGAGCCGCTCGTTGGCGAGCTGGAGCCGGCGGCGCTGGGCCCGGTCGCGGTTGGCGAAAAAGCCCACGAGCCCGGTGAACACGAAGTAGAGCCCCACCTCCATGACCCGGTTCCACAGCTCCCGGCCCATGTCGTTCCAGTACATCATGATGTGGGGCACGTAGATCGCGGCCACCACGCCAGAGACCGCGAGTCCTCCCCGCAGACCGAACCACACCGCGGCGAGCCCCACCGGCAGGTAGTAGAGCCGGCGGTACACGTCGTGGAGCAGGGGCCGGGCCGTCGGCGTGCCGTAGTGCAGGAGCGACACCCCGAACACCAGCACCCCCACCACCCCCACCTTGAGCCAGAAGTCCTTACGCGGATCGTTCACCAGCATGCTCGTTCCCTCCGGACGGTCGGCCCCAGGGCCAAGCAAGGGCCGTACCGCCGGCCGTAACCGCCCGGATTCCCGTCGTCTTTCCCGGAGCCAACCCGGCCGGAGCCTAGCACCGCCCCCCCGGGGTGTCGAGTTTTCTACACGCCGCAGACTATTCATCTCCATCGAACGATCGTCCCGGATTCCACGAAGACGCATCTCGCCCGTTTTCTTCCGTCATCTCAATCATTTTTCGATTTTCTCCCCCGCTTGGCACGCCCAATGCTTTCCACTCTGGGCAAACGCTACCCGCTCTCTCACCCAACCCAGAGGAGGTGCACCATGAAACGCATCGTCATCCTCACGGCCCTCATCGCCCTGCTCGGTGTGGCCGGCCTCGGCCTGGCGGCGCCGGCCGCCGCGGACTGCGGCTGCAATACCGCCAAGCAGGCGACCCCCCACCAGGGGCTCGAGCCCCTCGACCTGCTGCGCTAGGCGCGGCAAAGGAGGTGTACCATGAAGCGCCTGATCCTGCTCGCCCTCGTCCTCTCCGTGCTCGCGGTGGGCACCGTGAGCCTGGCGGCCCCGGCGGCCCCCGCGTCGGCGGCCTGCACATGCCCCTCGCCCGGAAGCGGCCCCGGTCTTGAGCCCGTAGACCTCGTGCGCTGACCCCAGCGCCCCGGAGCTGCGCCGATGCCGCCCGACCCGCCGGGCCCTCTGGAACCAGGGGGCCCGGCGGCGTGTCGGGGCCCAAGGTCCGAGAAGCGGCTTGCTCCCGCCCCGGCTGTTCCGTCGACAGGCGACAGCCGGCAGCGCTTCCCTGAGACCTGTCCTCCGAATTCCGACGCCCGGTGCGGCAGCCGCTCTCCCGGGGGCGGTCCCGACGGCTGCGGTGGGATCAGACGGGAGGTGAGCCGCCCAGCCGGGGAAACAACAAGACGTCGGCCGGGGCGGTTGGACAACTCGACTGGAGGTGGGGCGGGGACAGCCTTTGGGGAGGGAGAACAGGAGGGGGGAGGGGTGGACCAGACCCCTCCCCCCTCTACAGGAGGAATGGGAATCGGGGTTGGGTCGATTCCCGACCCGTTGTGCCTGCATACCTCGTGCCCGACCCGGGACGCACCGGGACCGCGGGCCAACCACCCGATTTTCCGCCTTTTTGCCCACACCCGACTTACCACAACGCCCCGGCATTTCCTGTACAATATTCTCCACCACTGTAGAATAGTATACAAAATCAAACATTGTTATTTTTGAGTTGACGCATCAGGTTCGGCCTGCTAAAAGCACCGTGGTGGGATGGTCAGAAGGGCCAATCCACAGACGCACCGGCGAAACCCGCCACGCGAAAGGAGGTGATGGAAAAACGGTTTGACTGGACGAAATGCGGTGTCGCGAGTCGTTCTCCACGAGATCCACCCCATCAGGAAAAGGAGGAAGGTGCATGCGCAAGTACCTGGTGTCCGCAACCCTCGCCGCCGCGGCCCTCGCCGCCGCGGCCCTTCCCGCCCAGGCCGCGATCGACTTCTTCGGCACGGCCAAGGTGAAGCCCACCTTCTACAGCAACTTCGACTTCGACGACTCGAAACCCGACGCGCCGACCCTGAACGAGGGCGGCTGGGCCTCGGGCGAGCACATGCGTGCCGAACTCCGGCTCGGGTGGCAGGCCAAGGGCGACAACTGGTTGGTGAAGATGATCGCCGAGGCCGACGTGATCATGAACAAGGACAACGGCGACCGGTCGTTCTACGTGGGGGCCGAGAAGAACAACCAGCCCAACGCGGGCGGGGAGTTCGGGATCGAGCGGGCCGAGTTCCTCTACACCTTCGCGCCCCAGCTCCAGCTCGAAACCGGGTGGGACATCCGGTTCCTCGACCTGAAGACCGGCGGCCTGCTCTACGGCGACGACCACCCGTTCATCGGGTTCCGCGGCAAGCTCTCCGAGATGTTCTCCTATGAGGTCCTGTACATGCCGATCCAGAACGGGGACGTGATCGGCACCCGGGACGACTGGCAGACCGGGGACTGGCGGGTGTACACGGCCAAGGTGGACGCCACCTTCGACACCGGCATGGGCAAGTTCACGGTGAGCCCCCTGGCCGCCTACAGCGACAACGAGGACAAGAACGTGAACGTCACCTACTACGGCCTCGAGGGCCTCGGGCAGATCGGGCCCGTGAAGCCCAGCTTCGAGATCGTGGCCGCGAACGGCGAGTTCGAGGACGGCGGGCCCGACGTGAAATCGTGGGCCGCGTTCGCCGGGCTCGAGGTGCCGGTGAGCAAGGCCCTCTCCCCCTACGTGGCCTTCCGGTACGCACGAGGCGACGACGACAAGAGCGACGAGGACGTGGAGGGGTGGCTCGGCATCACCGACATCGGCCGGTTCACCCCGCTCATGGGCATGGACGGGAACATCCTGGGCGAGCACCTGGCCTCGGGCGCGAGCGTCTACGGCGCGTCCCTCTACGCCTACGCGCCGGAGCGGGCCGTGGGCGGCAATACCTACGGCGGCATCGGGAACGCCGGTTCCGGGAACAACCCCGGCCAGCGCCTGATCGCGGTGGGCGCCAAAGGCGACCTGGGCGAGTTCGTGCCCAACCTCTCGTACAAAGCCCAGGCCTTTTTCATCTGGTACGACCAGACCGGCAACCTGACCAACGTGAAGGATCCCGGCGAGGACGTGGACGACTACGCCGGCACCACCTTCGACCTCCAGCTCGCCTACAAGTTCAACAAGAACTTCTCCATCGACAACATCTTCTCGGCCTTCGTGCCGGGCCAGGGCATCGAGGACCAGGTCGACGCCAACGACACCGCCTGGCTCAACATGCTGACGCTGGCGTGGACGTACTGATCCACCCCGTTTCCTCCGCGCGGTTCTGACCCAACCCGCATCGGGGCCCCGACGACGGGGCCCCCTTTTTTCCCGCCCCCCGGCGGGGCGGCCGTCAGAGGAGGCACATCATGCGCAACGTTCGCCGTTGGACCCCCTGGATCGCGGGCCTGGCCGTGCTGGGCCTGCTCGCGTGCGCCGGTCCCCAGGCCAAGACGTCCGGAAAACCCCTCAAGGTCAAGTGCCCGGTGTGCGGCACGGAGTTCGAGGCCAAGCCCGACGGCGGCTGAACCGGAGGGCCGCCTTCCTTTGGATCTCCCCACTTATCCAAAACGAATTTCAGGGAGGATTTCCCCATGCGGACAAAGAGCGTTTCCAAGACCCTCGCGTTCGTCCTCGCCGCCGCGGGCCTGTCCCTTCCCGCGGCGGCGGCCGAGTTCGCGTTCCACGGCGACCTCAACAACCGGTTCAACGTCTGGACCAACCACAGCGAGGTCTACAACACCTCCGGCGCCTTGGAGAAGGGCGTGTCCAAGATTCAAAAAACGGCCAGCGACTCGCAGAACACCACCTGGGGCGAGGTCAAGTACCGGCTGTGGACGGAGGCCGCCACCAACGACGGGGCCGTGAAGGGCGTGTACGCCATCGAGCTGGGATCCGTGCGGTTCGGCCGGTCCGGTTCGGTGGGAAAGAGCGTGGGCGGCGAGTTCTCGGGCGACGGCGTGAACATCGAGACCCGCTGGGCGTACACGGACTTCCAGGTGCCCGGCGAGGGCCACATGCCCCGGGTCCGGATCGGCCTGCAGCCCTTCAGCGTGAACAAATACCTTTGGGAGGAGACGGCCATGGGCGTCTCCTTCCAGGGGACCCTGGGCCCCGCCGACTACCGCGTGGCGTGGATGCGGGGCAAGGAACTGTTCAACGACGAGCCCGACGAGAACCTCGACTCCCTCGACAGCTTCCTGGTGCGGTTCGACGGGAAGCCCATCCAGGCGCTCAAGATGGGGGCGTTCGTGCTCTACCAGCACGAGAACAGCCGGGGGGCGCCGGGCGCCGTGGACGCCGGCAAATATGGGCTCAAGCAGTTCGGCGACGTGGACCTGAACCTTTACAGCCTGGGGATCGACGGCCGCTACACCCGCGCCACCGGCTTCGGCAACCTGTTCTTCAACTTCGACCTCATCTACCAGACCGGCGAGGTGAACAACGCGGCGTTCACCGGCCTCGACGGCAGCCGCACGGGGAACTTTGACCTCGCCGCCTGGTTCGCCCACGCCGACCTGGGGGTCAACGTGGGCAAGACGCGCCTGACCTACCACACCTGGTACGCCTCGGGCGACGACGACGCCTCCGACGGCGATTTCAACGCGTTCCTCGCTACCGACGTGGACATGGTGGACAGCGTCATCTTCTTCGAGGGCGGGTACACCGACGACACGTACATCACGGAGCGGCCGTACCTGCTGGACAAGGGCCTGTTCCTGAACAAGCTCGCGGTGGATTTTCTGCCCTCGTCCCGCCTGAAGGTGGGGGCGGCCCTGCTGTACCTGGTGACGGCGGAGGATCTCGAGTACACCGACGGTTCCGGCCGGAAGCGGAGCGAAAACGCGCTCGGCACGGAGCTCGACGCGTACGTGAGCTACAAGCTGTACGAGAACGTGGAACTCGCCCTGAACGCGGGCTATCTCTTCGCGGGCGACGCGATGGACGCCTTCGAGATCGACCGCGACGGGAAGGCCGACGAGAACCTGTTCCGTTCCACGGCCCGGGTGCGGTACAAGTTCTGATCGACCCCCTGGTGCCCCACGGGTGCGGCGGGCGGCCCGGGTCGGGTCCGCCCGCCGTTTTCTTGGGGGGAAACCGATCCCCCGGACCGCCCGGCCGGGCGGCGTACAACCCCGCCGCCGCGCCACAGACCTAAGGGGAGAATCCCCATGCTCCACCGAACCTTGGGATGGGTTTTGCTGATCGCCGCGCCGGCCCTCGCCCGGGCCGCCCCGCCGCCCGTGGTCGCCCTTGTCGCCGAGGACCTTGCCCCGACCGCGGGGGTGGTCGTGGGCCGCGACGGGGACACGGTGCTTGTGGCGCTCGACGGGGGCAGGGCCTTCACGGTGAACGATCTCGTCGCCGCGGTAGAGCCCGGCCCCACGATCCGGCACCCCGAGACCGGGGAACCCCTCGGCCGCCGGGACCGGGTGGTCACCAGGCTCCGGGTCATCCGGGTGCGCCGGGGCTTCAGCGAGGCCGTGCCCCTGCGCGGGGACCCCCTTCCCTCGGCCGGACAGCCGCTTCGCCGGTTCGCCTCGCTGGCCGCCGGGTTCGTGGACGAACGGGGAGACGGCCGCGAGCTGTACGAGGCCCTCCGGGAGGCCCTTCCCGACCTGGAATGGCAGGGCTATTCGGCCGGGGCCGGGGCCGCCGTCTCCTCCGCCGACCTCCTGTTCCGGTGGGGCGGCGCGGCCCTCGTGCTCCGGGACCGGGACGGGGTGCTGCTCCGCTCTTACCCTGTCTCCCCGCCTTCCGCTCAGGCGCGCCCCGCCGCCCCGGCCGCCGCGGAGGCCGTGGCCCTCCCCGTGCGGGTGCTGGCGGGGGCGTTCGGCGCGCCCCGGGGCGAGCCCGCCCTCGCCGCCTCGGACGGCGACCGGGTATGGGTGATCGACTGCGGCTCCGGAGGGCTCACCCTGGTGGCGCTGCCCGATCCCGGGCGGGTGCTCGGGGTGGGCTGGTGGCGCCCGTCCCCCGGGGGGGACACCTTCCTGGTCGTCAGCCAATGGGAGGACCGGTCCGATCTGTACGAGCGCCCCGCGGTCGGCGGCACGCTCGTGCGCTGGGGAGCCGGCACGGCCGCCGCGGAGGCCCGGGGCATCCCGTATTTCCTCGCCCCCGTGGATACCGACGGCGACGGGACGGCCGAGACCCTGGTCGCCCAGGAGTACTCGGCAGAGGGCTTTTTCGGCCCCCGGGTCGGCCGGCTCCGCTGGGACCCGCCGTCGTGGAACTGGCACCCGTTCGAACCGCCCCTGCCGAGGGGGTTTCGCGCGCTGGGGGCCGATCTGCGCCTCGGGGAGGCCCCCTCCCCCGCCGTGGCCGCGTGGTTCCGGCGGGGTGCGCTCCGGTTCTGGCCCGGGACCGGAGGCCCGCAGACCCTGCTGTCGGACGCCGCCGGCAGCCTCCACTCGGTCCTCCACGTGCGAAACCCCGAGGCCTTCGACCAGATCCACGACCGGATCACGCTCTACCCCGCCCCGGTGATCCTCGGGGGACGAGATCCGGAGGACGCCGTGACCGTTGTGTTCGCGAGGACGGAACGAAGCCACGGGTTTCCCCCCGTGCCCGTGGAGAGCCGCATCGTGCGCGTGCGGTGGGGGCCCGGGGTCGTCCGGTCCGCCGGCGCCGAGCCGCTGGGGCCCGCCCTTGACGGCGCCGTGCAGGTGCTCGGGCGGCTGGGCGAAGAGCTCTGGGTGGTCGTGACCCCGTCGGATCCCGGGCAACCCAGCCGGATGTTTCGTGTGCCGCTTCCGCCCCCGTCCCCCTGAGGAGGACCGTACCATGAGGTTTCGACGCTTCGCCCTGGCGACACTGGCAATTCTGCTGGCCTGCCCGGCCTGGGCCGCACCGTGGCAGAAGATCGCAGCGGCCCTGGACCGGTGGGGCCGACCGGGCACCGCGGCCCTGCGCGCACCGGGTGCCGAGCCGCTGGCCGAGCCGGCCATACGGGATCTGGTCGGGGTGTTCACCGACCGGGGTTTCGTGGTGATACCCGCCGTGAACGGGGGGGGCGTCCCGCCGGACGCTTCGTTGACGGTGGAGGTGCGTCGCGAAGACGGCCGCTGGGTCGCGGCCCTGCGCCGGACTTCGGACGGGGCGTTTCTGGCCCTGGACGAGGCCGGGCCGCCGGAACCGGGGTCGAAGGGCACCCCGCCGCCCGCGCCGCGCCCCGCCGGGCAGGCGGCCCCCGCGCCGAGCCCCTCCCCGGAACGGCCCCCTGCCGCGCGGACCGTGGAGCTCTCCGACCGGCCCCGGGGCCTCTGCGCCGTGGGGGGCGAGATCGCGCTCCTCTACGACGACCGGGTGGTCCGCGCCGCGATGGGGCCCGACGGTCTCCGGGAGTTGGCCCGGTTCCCGGCCCCGGTCCGCCCCAGCCGGGCCCTGTGGATCGACGCGGGGGACGCGGACGGCGACGGTACCCCGGAACTCGCCGTCACGTGGGCCGAGGACGTCTCCCAGGTGTACGAGGGCACCGACTCCCGGCCCCGCTCGGTGGTGCTCACCTGGCCCGGGTTGGAGCCGGCCAGCGAGGTGCTGCCGGGATACCTTCGCATCGTGGGTGGCCGGGCCCTCTTCCAGCGCCGGGGGCGGTTTTCGGCCTTCGAGGGCCCCGTGGCCGCCCTGGCGCCCGAGGGCGGCCGCTGGCAGGTGCGGGGCGCCGCGGACTGGCCGGCGGACCACGCCCTCTACGAGGCCACCCCGCTCCCGGACGGCCGGTGGCTCAGCCACCGGCCCGGGGAGCGGTGGCGCCTCCAGGGCCCCGGGGGAACCCCCGGCCGGGCGGTGCTCCTCACCGATCTGGGGCGGTTCCCGGGGCCCGCCGTGGCCGTGCGGCTCGAGACGCCCGAATTCCGGTCGGGATTCGAGAAGGAAGACCGGGTCACCGAACGGTGGGTGGGGCTGCCGAGGCGGGTGATCGTGGACCCGGCCACGGGCGCGATCTACACGATCCGCAGGGGGCGCTCCCCCGGGCTGCCCCTGGTGGGACGGCCGAGCGGCGCCGACGCGGTGGTCCGGCTGGAGCCCGGCGGGGGTGGGATCGCCGCGGAGGAACCCTACGGACGGGTGGAACTGTTCGTGATGGACTTCGCCCTGGCGGACGACGGGGGCGCCGTGCTCCTCGCCAACGAGCGGGAAGACGGCCGGGGCGCGGCCTTCCTTTGGATCGCCCGGCCCTGACCCGGTTCGCCGGCGCGAAACGGGCCGTCCCGAAGGAGGGACGGCCCGTACGCGTTCGTGCCGCAGGGGTCGGGGCTACATCCCCATCATCCCCCCGCCGTGCATGGGCATGGGCCACTCGAGGGGGCCGTGGCCCTCCGTGCCCCCGTGGCCGGCTCCGCCCATGGGGCCGAACCCCATCGGGTACATGTGGCCGGTGAGGTCGTTCACCCCGTCGCCGTCGGCATCGATGAAGGCGTCGTTCTTCCCGTCGCCGTCGGCGTCCACCCAGCCGAACCCGTGGCCGTAGGGCATCCCCGTCACGTCGTCGATGCCGTCGCCCTCGGCATCGCGATGGGCCATGGCGAACCCGTGCCTCCAGGGCATGCCCGCGTGGTGGCCGAAGCCCGGCTGCTCGTCCACGATCCGGTCCCCGTCGGCGTCGGCGAACCGGTCGTTCTTCCCGTCACCGTCGGCGTCCATCCAGCCGAACCCGTGCCCGTAGGGCATCCCCGTCACGTCGTCGATGCCGTCGCCCTGGGCGTCGTGGAAGAAGTCGTTCACGCCGTCGCCGTCCTGGTCCACCCACCCGGGCATGGCCATGTAGGGCACGCCGTCGAGGTCGTTCACCCCGTCGCCGTCGGCGTCGACGAACCGGTCGTTCACCCCGTCGCCGTTTTCATCGGCCCAGCCGAAGGGGTGTTCGAAGGGCATGGCCGTCAGGTCGCAGATCCCGTCGCCGTCGGCGTCCTGGAAGAGGTCGTTCTTCCCGTCCCAGTCGGCGTCCATCCAGCCGAACCCGTGGCCCAGCCCCCCCCGGCCCCGGTCGTCCATCCCGTCGCCGTCGGCGTCGACGAACCGGTCGTTCACCCCGTCGCCGTCGGCATCGGCCCAGCCCATGTCCATCAGGTAGGCGTACCCCTCGTGCGGCGTTCCGGCGTCACACACCCCGTCGCCGTCGGCGTCGGTGCACAGGTCGTTCTTGCCGTCACCGTCCTCATCCACGAATCCGAACCGGTACCCGTCGAACCCTGTATGGTCCACCACCCGCCCCCCCGCGATCGTCACCGTGCCGAGGTCCAGGGGGCGGGAGTCCATCATCCGCACCGGCACGGCCGCATCGGTCCCGTCGGGCAGGTGCACCATCAGGGTGTGATCCCCGTCGGGCACCCCGGTCATCGTGAATCCGCCGTCGGCGCCCACCGGCACCCCGGCGGGGGCATCGTCCAACGAGACCGTGGTTCCCGCCGGGGCCGCGGCGCCGAGCCGCGCCGCCACCCGTCCGGCGGCCGGTTCCACGGAGAGCACGCCCGACACCGTGCCGCCGTCCGTGACGGACGCGCTCGTCGTGCCGCCGCCCCCCGAGGACCCGCAGCCCCCGGCTACCAGGCCGAGCGCGGCCGCGGCGGCCCACACGGCCCACGGCCGCCGGTACGGCCGGGTTCCAAACCTCTTCACGGCGTTTTCGTTTCGCATGGTCTTCTTCTCCGTTCTTCGTTGCGGCGGGGCCCGGCCCCCCCGCTCGGGTAGTTTTAGTCCCTACCCTTCGGTTAACGCACCACGCACTTGGCCCGCCCCACAATCGTACACTGATTGAAAGGAAAAAAAACCGTAACCAAAAAAACCCTTTACCCCACGGCCACCCCCCACATAACAAGTCGATTTAAGCTTGGCTCGTTCCTTTA
>NZ_BAAHXI010000006.1:0-88092 GCF_054656955.1 Deferrisoma palaeochoriense | reverse complement strand
TCCGGACGCTCTCCGTGATCTTCTTCCAGCGCTCCTCGCGCTCCTTGTTCCAGTAACCCTTGATCCGCTCCCGGGCGTTCCCCCAGGCGAAGTTGTCCACGTGGAACTCTTCGTCGTCCTCGTGGGCCATGATGTCGCCGGCCAGGGGGTTGTCGCCGATGGCCTTGAACATGTCGAGGGAGAGCTTGAAGATCTCCTCGGGGTGGGCGAGATGGATGTCCTTGGTGCCCCGCACCGCGATGGCCTTGATGCGCTTGTCCCCCATCACGGCTCCGACCCCCCGGGAGGCGCTGGCGCTCGAATGCTCGATGGTCGCCATGAACACCCGGTTCTCACCCGCCAAGCCGATGGCGGCCACCTGGGCCTCGGGCACCCCCAATTCCTCCCGGATCAGTTGCGCCGTGTCCTGGGCGCCCTTGCCCCGCAGGTGGGTAGCGTCCCGGAGTTCCACGGTGTCGTTGTGGATCCACAGGTACACGAGATCCGGCGCCTTGCCCCGGAAGATGATCTTGTCGTAGCCCGCGTGTTTGAGTTCGGGGCCGAAAAACGCGCCGAAGATGGAGTGGGCGTAAAGTCCGGTTTGGGGGGAGATGGTGTTCACTATGGTGCGGTTCGCGCCCGGCACGGGGGTCCCCACCAGAAGCCCGGTACTGAAGATCAGGAGGTTCTCCGGATCGAAGGCCTCCACCTCCGGGCCCACCCGGTCCCAGAGGTGCCTGGCGGCCGTACCCTGGCCGCCGAGGTACATCTCCGTGTCCTTCGGGTCCGAGGGCACCTTCTGGATGTTGCCCGTGGTCAGGTCGACCTCCAGGCTCACTCCGGTTTCCGCAAATCGCATGGGGGTGTCCTCCGGTGGAACAATGAAAGGGGCCGGGACTCTGGGGCGGTCCCCAGCGTATCGCGTTTGAGCGCAGGGGCCAGTCGCTGGCGTCGGCGAGAGGAACGGGACCGGGAAACGATCCCGGCGGGATGGGAGGCGGGCCGGGGCGTGGGCCCCCAGGCCCACGCCCCATTGAACCTCACCCCTCCCCTACGGCCGCCTCGATTTCGGCTTCGTACTGCTCGTTCGTGAAATGGCGCACCGTGATCGCGCCGGTGGGGCACACCGCGTTGCACAGGCCGTCGCCCTTGCACAGCACCGGGTTGACGGAGGCCCGGCCCTTGGGGCCCAGCTCGATCGCGCCGTAGGCGCACACCTCCACGCACTGGCCGCAGGAGATGCAGCGCTTCTCCTCCACGTCGCACACGGCGCCGGAGGCCACCACCGTGTCGTGGGTGAGCAGGGCCACGGCCCGGCCGGCCGCGCCCTGGGCCTGGCTGACCACCTCGGGAAGGTGCTTGGGATACTGGGCCGCCCCGCACAGGTACACCCCGTCGGTGGCGAACTCCACCGGCCGGAGTTTCACGTGGGCCTCCTTGAAGAACCCGTCCGGCCCCAGGGCCACCTGGAACATCTGCGCGAGGCGGGGGGCGTCGTCCTGGGGCACCGCCGCCGCGGCGAGCGATACGATGTCGGCATCGATCGCCAGTTCGGTGCCGAGGATGGGGTCCGTCACCCGCACCCTAAGCCGCCCGCCGTCCCCCTCGGTCACCTCGGGTCGGGTTTCCGGGGTGTACCGGATGAAGGTGACCCCGCGTTTCGAGGCCTCCCGGTAGGCGTCCTCGCGCATGCCGTAGGTGCGCATGTCGCGGAAGAGCACGTACACGTCGGCGTCGGGGTTCGTCTCCTTGAGGGCTAGGGCGTTCTTGACGGCGTGGCTGCAGCACACCCGGGCGCAGTAGTTGGCGCTGCGTTCGGTCGGCGTGCAGCAGCCCTGGGCCTCGTCCTGCCCCGGCGCGTCGGGGATCCGGCACCCCACACACTGGATCATCACCACGGACTCGGCCCCCGTCACCCGCTCGTCGCCGCGGGCGATCGCCTCCTCCAGTTCCAGGTGGGTGACCACCCGGTCGCTTTCCCCGTACAGGTATTCGCTCGGGCGGTATTCGGCCGCCCCGGTCGCGATGATGGTGACCCCGTGCCGCAGGTCCTCGGTGCGCCCCCGGCTTTCGACCCGGGTCACGAAGTTGCCCACGTAGCCCCAGGCGTCGGTGATGGTGGCCCCGGTGTACACGTGGATCAGGGGGTGGCGGTGGACCTTCGCCACCAGGTCCCGCAGGAAGGCCTGGACGTCGAGCCCCTCCAGGGTGCGCCGCAGCCGCCGGGCCGTGCCCCCGAGTTCGGGCTCGCGCTCCACCAGGTACACCAGATGCCCCTGCTCGGCGATGTGGAGCGCCGCGGTCATGCCGGCCACGCCGCCCCCGACCACCAGCGCCGCCTTCGTGACCGAGAGGTCGAACTCTTGGAGGGGTTCCAGCCGGGCAGCCCGGGCCACGGCGATGCGCACGAGGTCCAGGGCCTTGCGGGTGGCCTCCTCCTTCTCCTTGGAGTGCACCCAGGAGCAGTGCTCCCGGATGTTGGCCATCTCGAGGTAGTACTGGTTCAGCCCCGCCTCCCTGAGCGTGTCCCGGAACAGGGGCTCCAGGGTCCGGGGGGAACAGGCCGCCACCACCACCCGGTTCAGGCGCTGTTCCTGGATCACGTGGGTGATGTCCTTGGCCGAGTTGGTGGCGCACGAGAAGAGCTGATCGTCGGCGAACACCACGTGGGGGAGCTTCTTCACCTCCTCC
This sequence comes from Deferrisoma palaeochoriense, assembly GCF_054656955.1. Classification (NCBI taxonomy): domain Bacteria; kingdom Pseudomonadati; phylum Thermodesulfobacteriota; class Deferrisomatia; order Deferrisomatales; family Deferrisomataceae; genus Deferrisoma; species Deferrisoma palaeochoriense. The sequence goes on along the minus strand of NZ_BAAHXI010000006.1, from coordinate 85,422 downwards.
ACCACCGAGGGCACGTCCACCACGCGGCCGATGTTGGCCCCGCAGTGGCACACGAACACCCCGATCCGGAGCTCCTCCCCCGAGGCGTCCCTCTCCAGGGGGTATGTGCGCTCCGAGGCCAGCTTGCCCCGCCGCCGGTTGAGCAGCCGGCCGCACTGGGACCCGGCGGCGCTCGCCCCGTACACCGACTCGGGGATGTCGGTGGGGCCCTGGAAGGCGCCGCTCACGAACACACCCGGACGGGTCGTCTCCACCGGGTTGTCCGGCGACACCTTGACGAACCCGTGGTGGGTGAGCTCCACCCCGAAGGCCTCGGCCAGCCGCTCGGCGTCGGCCGGCGGGGTGAGCCCCACCGAGAGCACCACCAGGTCGAACTCCTCCTCCTTGACCCCCTCGTCCGGGGTGGAGTAGCGCACCGTCACCCGCCCGGTCTCGGGGTCCTCCCGCGTGATCGAGGCGTAGCTCCGGATGAACCGGACCCCGGGCAGGGCCTCGGCGCGCTGGTAGTACGGCTCGAAGTCCTTGCCGTAGGCCCGGATGTCGTTGTGGAACACGGTGCACTCGGCGTCGGCCTCGTGCTCCTTGGTCAGGAGAACCTGCTTCTGGGTGTAGGTGCAGCACACGGCCGAGCAGTAGCTCTTGGCGCCCTCGCGCACCTGCCGCGAGCCCACGCACTGGAGCCAGGCGATCCGTTTCGGGGGTTTCCCGTCCGACGGCCGCCGAATGTGGCCCTGGAAGGGGCCCGTGGAGCTCGTGATCCGCTCGTAGTCGAGGCTCGTCACGACGTTGGCGAACTCGCCGTAGCGGTACTCCTGGAGCCGCCTGGGATCGAAGGCCTCGAACCCGGGCGCCAGGATCACGGCCCCCACCCGGACCTCCACCGTCTCCTCGGTCTGCTTGAAATCGACGGCCTTGGCCTGGCACACGGCCTCACAGATGCCGCATTTTCGCTCCTTCAGGTACAGGCACGAGTCATCGATGTAGGTGATGAGCGGGATGGCCTGGGAGAAGTAGATATGGATCGCCTTGCTGAGCGAAAGCCCCTGGTTGTACGGGTCTGGGCACTGCACGGGGCAGTACTCAACGCACACGGCGCACCCCGTGCACTTCTCCTCGTTGACGTACCGGGGCTTCTTCCGCAAGAGCACCCGGAAGTCCCCGGGGCCGCCCCGCACGCTCTCGACCTCGGTGTATGTCAGAACCTCGATGTTGGGCTGCCGGCCGACCTCGACCAGTTTGGGTGCGAGAATTCAGGTGGAGCACTCGTTGGTCGGAAAGGTCTTGTCCAGTTGGGCCATGTGGCCGCCCAACGATGGCGCCGAGTCCACCAGATAGACCTTGAACCCGGCGTCGTTCAGGTCGAGGGCGGCCTGGACGCCGCTGATGCCGCCGCCCACCACCATGACGTCGCCGAACTCGGCGTCGCCGATCTTCCGGAAAAGTCCCTGCGCCTTGAGCCGTTCCAAAAGTTCCTTCGCCATGGCTACTCCCGTCGGGCTAGAAGGCTGGAAAGCCAGAATGCTAGGAAGCTACGAAGTCGGGACAACCGAAACCCTTGGTCCCGGCAGTCCGTCCGACCCGCGGTGTGCCCGCGGCCCGAAGCCGTTCCGGCCGGCTCAGTCCTTCTTGGCCAGCCGGGCCAAGGCCTCGAGCACGGTGTCCGTCCCGTACCGATCCATGAGGGACTCCAGCCCCACCTCCACGTCGTCGAGCCGTTCCGCCTCCTCGTCCTCGTCCACCTCCACTTCCACCTCCTCGTACGTGAGGGCGTCCACGAGGCACCACTTGACGCACAGGGGTTCCTCCACGTCCAGGTCCTCGCACATGTCGCATTTGAGGGGCAGGCCCGAGTCGGGCTCCTTGAAGTCGGCCCGCGAGGGGCACGCCGCCCGGCAGAACGCGCACTCGTCGTAGAACTTGCCGTCGAGGGTGTAGGTGTTGCGGCCCATGCACTCGGCCGGGGTGTACTCGCCGGCGTACACGGGCACGTACACGTCCCGCAGGGGGTCGGTGAGCACCCGGATCCGGGCCCGGGCCGGGTTGTTGGTGCTGTACTTGGGCGAGGCGTGGCAGGCCGAGCAGATCATCTCGCAGGCCCGGCAGCCGTTGCACTTGTCCGCGTCGATATGAATCCGCTTGACGATTTTCGTTTTCTTCTTGGGTTCAGACATGTCGGCACGCACCTTTGGGATCACCCGGCCGGGGTTTCGGGGGAGGCGTCGGGGGCCTCGGCCCCGCTCCCCTCCTTCAGGATGCCCTTCTGCACGAACTCCTCGGCCACGAAGCCGAGGCCCAGGTCCTCCAGGGTCTCCTTGGTCGGGATGCCGTCCTCGTTCCAGCCCCGGTAGGCGTAGTAGGTGTCGAGGAGTTTCTTTTCGAGTTCGGGAAACCGGTGCTTCCAATGGTTTTCCGGGGGCTTTTCGTCCTTGCGGCGCATGCCCCGGCGGATGTTGTTCGCCCGCACCAGGTTGCGGTACCGCCATGCGGCCTTCTTGAGGCTCGCCTCGTCCATCTCGAACCCGGCGCCGGCCGAGAGGAATTTGGGGTAGTTGTGGATGTGGTACGGGGGCTTCAGCGGGAACGACGACAGCCCGGCGCACATGCCGAGGGCGTCGTCGATGTAGTGCATCGTCTCCTGCCAATCCACGATGTGGCAGCACATCTCCGGGGTCGGGTAGTATGGGATCGAGTTCTCGCCCCGGGGTTCCCAGTTCACGAAGTACTCCTTGAACCGGTCGTCGGGCACCTGGAACCAGTCTTTGACGAACTCCTCGCGCTGTTCCCGGGTGGGGAACGGCGCCTGGGGGAACTGCCCCTCGATCTGGGTGATGTTGATCTTCTCCCCCGTGCTGTACATCAGGAAATAGATGGGGTTGAGCATCGAGAGCTTCAGGGGAAGCTGCTCGTGCTTCTTGATCGTGTTGTGGGCGTAGGCCTCGGCGCCCTTGCCGATCTTCTGGGCCGCCCAGTAGGTGCCGTCCGCCAGCACGTCCCCGATGCCCTCACGCCGGACGATCCGGTCGAGAAGCCAGTAGAACCGCTCCTCGTTGTCCTGGGGGAACCCCGGCATGTCCTCGTCGGTGAGGATGCCGTTCTCGTAGAGCTCCACGGCGAACGCCATCACCTGGGGCGCCGAGAACCCGTCCACCCCGTATTCGGTGGCCCGCTGGGCGATCCGGAGTCCGAACTCCAGGTCGGAGAACGCGGCCATGGTGTAGGTGAGCTTGGAGAAGCACTTCATCATGTAGGTGGGAAGCCCCGGCAGGCTCAGGGTGGCCCCGCACTTCATCGGGCAGTTGTAGCAGCTGATCAGCCGGGTCCGGGCTTTTTCCAGGGTCTCGGTCCAGGCCTTCTCCACCTCCTCGGTCCAGAAGCCCTTGCGCCGGACCCGGGAGTTCCCCCACATGAAGTTCTCCGTGTGCCACTTCTCGTCGTGGATCGCCATCTCCTGGGGCGATCCCAGCCCGGCGAGGATCGGCATCACCCCCTTGATCGGGTTCGCCGCCCGCCACTGGATGTAGTCCATGACCTCGTCGCAGAGTTTCAGGAACTCGTCGGGCCGGGCCACGGGCACGTCGCCGGTACCCCGCACGGCGATGGCCTTGACGTTCTTGTCCCCCATGACGGCGCCGATCCCGAGCCGGCTCGCGCTGGAGCGGCCCTGCTCGATCGAGGCGAAAAACACCCGGTTCTCCCCGGCCAGGCCGATGGCGGCCACCTGGGCCCGGGGCTGGCCGAGTTCCTTCTTGATGATCTCGGCGGTTTCGATGGCGCCCTTGCCGGCCAGATGCCGGGCGTCCCGGATCTCCACCTTGCCGTTGTGGATCCAGATGTACACGAGATCCGGGGATTTCCCCCGAAGGATCACCTTGTCGTACCCGGCGTATTTGAGCTCCGGGGCCCAGAACCCGCCCATCATCGAAAAGGCCATGAGCCGGGTCTGGGGCGAGATCGTCGAGACGATCGTGCGGTTGCACCCGATGGCCGGGGTGCCGCACAGGAGTCCGGCGCTGAAAATCAGGAGGTTGTCCTCCGAGAAGGGATCGACCTCCGGTGGGACCCGGTCCCAGATGATCTTGGCGTTGGTGCCGAGCCCCCCGAGGTACAGCCGGGTTTCCTCGGGGTCGGTCACCACCTTTTGGATGTTGCCGCTGGAGAGGTCGATCTCCAGGTTGACGCCGGTTTCCGCATACCGCATGGTTTCCTCACGTTCGTGCCGCAAAAGGGAAGAAAAGACACCGGGGGCTCCGTGCCGTGGGGCCCCGCGGCCCCGGTTCCCGATGCCCGACGGGCCCCGGACGGATCCGGCGAGTGGCCCGCAGGACATGGGAATCATAGTGGGCACATGCAAAGACCGGGCCGAAGATCCGCCGGCGGGGCGGTCGGCGGGCTGCGCGCCGGTTGCCCCCTGTTGGCTTTCCGGGGGGGACCGGCGCCCGTCCCCCGCCGAGTGGTGGAAACTAACCAGTCCGCGGGTAAACCTGAACGACCCGGTGGTACGTTGACGGGTTCGCTTCGGATCCCCCGGGTACGCTGGAGTTCGAGAAGCGGATGTCCTGAAAGGAGAGTTGGATGGCGGCGGTGCTGCGGGCCGGGGTTTTGTTCTTCCTTGCCGGGTTGTGTGAGATCGGGGGCGGGTACCTGGTGTGGCTGTGGCTCCGGGAGGGCCGGAGCGGATGGCTGGGGTTCTGGGGCGGAATCGTGCTGGTGCTCTACGGGATCATCCCGACGCTCCAGGCCTTTCCCCATTTCGGCCGGGTGTATGCGGCCTACGGCGGGGTGTTCGTGGTCCTCTCGGTGCTGTGGGGCTGGGGCATCGACGGCGTCGCGCCCGACCGCTGGGACACCGTCGGGAGCCTCGTGTGCCTGGCCGGCGTGGGTCTCATCCTCTACGGGCCGCGGTAGGGAAACGAGGCGGGCGGGAACGAAGGAATCCCCCTAGGGCCACCGGGGGGGCTTCACGGCGCGGCGAGGTACTATCAACCCGGCGCCAATAAAGGCGCGCGTGGGCGCCCGGGCGTGGGGCCTGCTTCCGGCCGTGCGTGAGTGCGGCATCCGGCCACTGTAGGAGCCACGCCCGGAGTTCCAGCAGGCCCCACGCCCCGAAGCGCTCCTATTCAGCCGCAGGGTTGATATCAACCCGGCGTCAATAAAGGCGCGCAAGGGGATCGCGCGGGCATGGGGACTGATTCCGGCCGCGCTCGCACCAGGCCGGAAGCAGTCCCCCCGCCCCCCGGCAATACTTTTGAAGGTATTCGTAACGGGCGGGTCAGAGCCCGATGGGGGAGCGGCGTGTATGTCAGGGGGCAGTGGACCGAGGACGGCGGGCAGGGGGTTCCTGGCTCCTGTCCTCTGAATTCCGAGTCCCGCCCGGCGGCTTGCCGTCGAGGCTCCCGGCACCGCGGAGGCGCGCCGACGTTCGGTTTCAGGCGGGGAGTTCGACGAGGCGAAGGATCTCTTCCCGTTTGATCTCGTCCACCAGGAAGCGGCAGGCGTCGAACGCCCGGTCGCGGGTGGGGGAGGAAACGATGGCGACGAGAACCGTGTCCCGGGGCCCGACCGTCCCGACGCGATGGGCGACGAAGGCCGCGTCGAGCCCGAACCGTTCCACCGCGTTTCGGCAGAGTTCCCCCAGTCGCGTTTCGGGGTCCGGGACGACGACCTCCAGCCGTACGGCGGCGAAGGAGGGCACCACCTTCCCCGGACGTTTGACCCGCCCGTGGTGGAGCACGATGGTTCCGGTCCCCTCCCCTTGCGCCCGGAGGAAGTGCGCGTACAGGTCGAGCACGGGGATCTCGGTCTCGTAGAGTTCTGCCTCGTATCGGCGCATCGTCGTCTCCTTGGGCGCTGCCGGGTTCGGTTTTCCGGGCGCCGAACCCGGGGGTCCCTGCGGGGGAAGGCAGCATCCACGACTCCGGGGAACGGCGGGGAGGAGGGGGGGCGCGAATCACCGCCGCAAATCGGCCCGCCGCAAGCCCCCGGAGACGGCCACCACCACGGCCGCCTCGGGGGGGATCCCCTCGTCCCGGACCATGCCCTCGAGACCGGACAGGGCGCAGGCTGCCTCCATCCCGGCATCGGGGATCCCCTCGTCCTCCAGTTCCTCCAGGATGCGTTTCGCGGCCTTTGGCTCCGGTTCGTCTTCTGAGGCGAACCCGTCCACGAAGCGGCAACCGATCGCCCGGAGTCGCGGCCACGACGACGGGAGCGACGGGTTCGCGATGCCGAGGACCCGGGTGGCGGGGTGTCCGACCGGTTCCGGATCTCCCCGGAAGGCGCGAACCACCGGGTTGCATCCCTTCGGCTGCACCCCCACCAGGGTGGGGCGGGCCCCCTTCCACTCCAAGCACGCCTTACGGAACGCGAACAGCCCGACACCGGAGCCCACCGCCTGTAGGTACACGTCGGGCACGCCGCCGAGGGCTTCGAGAACCTCGAACGCCAGGGTCTTCATGCCTTCCACCCGAAGTTGGTTGCGAAACCCGTATTCCATCGGGGTGCCCGTGGCCCGCGCGTGCTCCTCGGCGGCCGGGATGGCCTGGTCGAAGGTTTCCCCCGCCACGATCGTGCGGAACGTGCCGGTGCCCCCGGGTTCGTTGGCCAGGACCTCTTCGGTAATCTCCCCCCAGCGTTCCGCAGCATTGCGCGGCACGAACACGGTGATCTCCATCCCCGCGCGCACGGCGGCCCGCAGGTAGGCGGCCCCGGAATCGCCCGTGGTCGCGGTCACCAAGCGGTCCACGCCGATTTCGAGAAATCGGGACACGGCCACCAGGGCCTCGCGGTCCTTGAACGTGCGGGTCGGGTGGACGGACTCTACCTTGAGGTAGAGGGCCCTCAGTCCCAGGCGGGGTCCGATGAGGCGGCTGTGAACCAGCGGGGTGGGGGCCAGCCGAAGGGGCGACCCGAGCGGGGACGCCACCGGAAGCAGCGGCGCGAACCGCCACGTCCCGGGAAGCGCCGGATCCGGAAAGCGAGGGCCGGGTCCGTGCGGGTAATGGAACGCAAGCACCCCCGCGCATCCCGGGCGGGGGCACTCGCGCAGGTACCGGTCCGGGGGCACCTCGCGGCCGCAGTCGAGGCAACGCAGGCGTGCGGGCCCCGCCGGAGCGGGGGCCCGGCCCGGGTCCCTCACGCTGGGGCTCCCGCGGAAGGCGCGCCCCCGGGTCGGCAAAGGCCCTCCACGGCGCCGACGACCCGCTGCACGGCCTCCTCGCAAACCGGGGTTTTCCCCTTTGCGAGACCCAGATCGGCCAGGCCCACCCGCGAAAATCCGGTGAAGCCGGCCTGCTCCAGGGTTTTCGAGGCGCAGGCCAGGGGGCAACCGTCGAGGGTGACCACTTTGGCCGCGGCCCGGGTGGAGGCCATGATGCCGCTGACCCGGCCCCCGATTCCGGCCAGGCAGAACATCTTGCCGACGCCCCGGCGGGTGAGTTCCCGCCCCGCTCGGTCGGCGATCTCTCCCACGTCGGCGGCGCCGGAGCAGGGAAAGATCAGGGTCGGGGCGGCATCGCACGCACAGGTGGCATCGCCCATGGTGTTCCTCCTTCCTTTCGGCTGCCGCGCCGTCGGCCCAGCAGCGTCTGCAAGGCCCGTCGGTGCGCCTCGTATTGGGGTTCCTGCAACGGGGGGCAGTGATCCAGGCTCCGCTGCCCGGCCGCCAGTTTCAAGGCGAACACGAAGCAGTTGGGTTCTCCGCAGTCCCGGCAGTTGGTCCGGGGCAGGTGTTTGTACAGTTCCAGCGCCGGGGGCGGTTCGTGGGTGGATTCGTCCGGGGTGATCTCGGCTCTCCGGTCCCAGGTCCGGTTCACCACCTCCACGACGGCGGCGGCTTCTTTTTCCGCCTGTTCGCGATCGTCCAGGTTGTTGATGGCGATCTCGTGGGGGTGGAACACGATGCGCCTGCCTCCCCGGGTCCAGGTGAGCGCGGGGGTCGTTTTGTGGTACACGGCCCCGCGAAGAACCGCGTTCAGGTAGGGAAGAACCGGCGACAGGTCGGCCGGGGTTTTCACCTTGGCAGCGTACCGCTCGGTTCCGGGATCGCACGGTGGGGAAAACACCTCGACGTCATAGGACGAGATGAGGGACATGATGCCTTCTCCTTCGAGGGTCCGGGCGCGGCCGGCTCATCGTCCGCACCAGGACGTCGATCCGGCGCTGCCGGGGGCGGGGCCCACCAGGCGTTTGTCGCCGCAGCGGTCCCGCTCGAGTTGCACGGTCGTATGGTTGATGCCGTAGCGTTCGTGTAACACGCGCTCGATGCGATCCAGAAGCCCGGCCGCCCGGCTCACCGGCATGTCCTCCTCGAGGTCCACGTGCCCCTCGAAGTGGGTGTCCGAGTCGTCCACCCGCCACAGGTGGACGTGGTGCACGTTCCGGACCTCCGGGAACTCCTCCAGGGCAAGGCGGATTTCGGACAGGGAAATGTCCTCGGGCGCCGCCAGCAGAAGCACGCGGGTGGCCTCGACCACGAGTGCCACGCTTTCCTTGAGCACGTACAGCCCGATCAACACGGTCAGCACCGGGTCCACCCACCAAACGCCCCAAAACGCCATGGCCACGCCGCCGCCGATGACAGCCGCGCTGGAGAACGCATCGCTCAAAAGGTGCAGGTACGAAGACCGGACGTTGAGATTGGCCTTCGCCCCCTCCCGCAACAGGAGGGTGCCCGCCAGGTTTGCCGCCAACCCCACGGATGCCACCGCGATCATGAGACCGGCATCCACGAGTCGTGGGGCCAGCAGACGTTGGTAGGCTTCCCAGAAGAGATAGAGGCAGATGGCGACGAGGGCTCCGCTGTTCAAGGCCGCCGCCAGAACTTGGGCCCGTTTCAGCCCAAAGGTGTACCGGTGCGACTTTTGCCGTGCCGCAAGCCGCAGGGCGATCCAGCTCACGCCGAGGGAGACGCCGTCGCTGAGATTGTGAAGCGCGTCCGACAACAACGACAGGCTTCCGGAGGCGATCCCGCCCACCGCCTCCGCAAGCGTGATCAGGAGGTTCAGCGCAATGGCGATTCCGAGGCGGCGTCCGGAAACCGCGGAGTGGGAGTGGTCGTGGGACATCACGGCCTCCTCGGGTCCGTCGCCCGCCTCATCCGGGCACCAGAAGGACCGGCCGGTCGGCGTGCCGGGCCACGTGGTGGGCCACGCTGCCCAGCACCACTTCCTCGGCCCAGCCCAGGCCCCTGGTGCCCAGGAGCAGCAGGCTCGCGTCGCAGTCGGCCGCGATCTCCAGAATGCGTGTCGCCGGGCGGCCGGCCTCGACCCGGATGTCCACCTCCCGGGCGCCCGCGGCGCGCAGCGTCTCCTGGAGCCGCAACAGGTGGTCCCGATCGGTCGGGGCGAGGTCCGCCGGACGAGATGCCCGGGGGGATGGCCGCACCCGGGAGGGCGGGATGCCCCCCGGGTGGCCGAGGCCGCGCGCTGTTACGCGGGCTGGGCGCAGCCCTTGCAGAGTTTTTCTCCGTCCTTCTCCACGACCGCGTTGGTGAACACGGTCTCGCCGCAGCGCCCGCAGCGCACCACGTCGAAGCAGGCCTTCCCGCCTTCCCACGGGTAGTCGAAGGGGCCGGAGATGTTCAGGAACTGCTCCTCCGGCAGCGACAGGACCCGCTGGAGCAAGGGGTCCAGGATCTCCGCGGGGACGTCCTGGGGCGGCACCCCCTGGCGGCGCTGCTGCACGAAGGGGGACTGGAGCGCCTGCTCGAAAAACTCGGGCTTCAGGCTCACCCGGACGGCCTTGCCTTTTTGGGTGTCCACCAGGGTGAAGGCCATTTTGTTCCAGTACTTCTTCTCGATGTTCGACTTGCCGTAGGTGCACCCCGTGGCGGCCATGATGCCGTCCAGAAAGCACCCGGCGGCGTGGCCCTTACCGGTCTCGGAGATCACGTAGAGTTCCTTGTCCTGGGCCCGTTCGGCCCCCAGCGCCTTCATGGCTGCCAGCCCCGCCCGCAAACCCATGGGCATGGCCGGGCACCGGTGTCCGTGGAACTTCAGAGCCATGTCGAAAAGTTCGTCGAACTGCATGCTGCACCTCCTTTGGTTAGGGTGGGTGGACTGCGGTCTGTGCCACTGTGGTCTCGCTCGCCGGGGTCCGGTCAGCCGCGGGGCGCCGGCGAGGGGCTGTGGTTCAGACTTCCCAAGATCCCTTCGGTTTCCTCGGTGACCCGGGTCATGATGTCAGCGACCCATCGGCCGAAGATCGGCGCCATGAGCCCGGTGTTCATCTGGGCCACGGTGACCGAGCCGTCGTCCTCCTCGTACACGGCGATCCGGCACGGCATGATGCCGGCGAGCCGGCGGTAAGCTCCGCGGCCCAACACCTGGGCCGCGTAGGCCGGTTTGCACAGGCTGATCACGCGGACCCGGGGTTCCAGAACCTCCCCGGCCTTCCGGATGCTCCCGGTGAGGTCGTAGACCTTTGGCACCGACCATCCGGCGTTCCGGGCGGCCTCACACAGCCGCTCGACGGTGTCGTCCACGTTCAGGGGGCTGGTGCGCCGCACCAGCATCCACCGTCGCATGCCCCAGAGGGCGGCGATCGCCGTCCCCGCAACTCCCACGATCACGCCGGCCACGAACACCATGGGTCACCTCCTTTCGCTCCCTACAGGAGCGCGTTGAACAGGTACCCGACGAGCAGGATTCCCGCGCCCACCACCGTGATGAACGTGGCGATGAGCCGGGGTTTCAGGACTTTGCGCAGGATCACCATCTCGGGCAGCGACAGGGCGATCACGCTCATCATGAACGCGAGCACCGTGCCGAGCGCGGCCCCCTTGCCCAGAAGGGCCTGGACCACCGGGATGATGCCGGCCGCGTTGGAGTACATGGGCACGCCGATCACCACGGCCAACGGCACCGACCACCAGGCGCCCTTGCCCATGATCGAGGCCATGAAGTTCTCGGGTACGTAGCCGTGGATGCCGGCCCCCACCGCGATGCCCAGGGCCACATAGATCCACACCCGGCCCACGATGTCGCGCACGGCGTCCAGCCCGGCTCCTACCCGCTCCGGCCAGGTCAGGGCCGCACCGTCCTGCCCGGCCACCGGGCCGTCCATGTTCCGCACCCAGTCCTCCACATGGCGCTCCATGCGCATCCGGCCGATCACCCAGCCCGCCACCACGGCCACGGCGAGTCCGGTGGCCAGGTAGAGCGCCGCGATCTTCCATCCGAACAACCCGAACAGGAGAACCAGGGCGATCTCGTTCACCATGGGCGCCGAGATCAGAAACGACAGGGTCACCCCCAGGGGCACCCCGGCCGTGACGAACCCGATGAAAAGGGGAACGGCCGAGCAGGAACAGAACGGGGTGACGATCCCGAGCAGCGCCGCGAGCACGTTGCCCACGGATTCGCGCTTCCCGGCCAGGATGGCCCGGGTGCGCTCCGGGGTGAAGAACGTGCGCACGATGCCCACGCCGAACACCACCAGAGTCAGGAGCAGCAGGACCTTGGGCACCTCGAAGGCGAAGAAGGTCACGGCGGCGCCAAGGTGTGTGGTCGGGTCCACGCCGAGCAGGTCGCGGGTGAGCCAGTCGGTCAGGGGCGCGAGGTTATGGTACAGGCCGAACCATCCGGCCAACCCGACGGCCAGGGCGGCCCAGAGGGGAAATCCGGTGAACATCGATTCTGGCTTCGGCTGGGTTGGGATAGAACAGCTTGAACTGTTGGGGGCCATGGGGTACTCCTCGCGTCTATATATCGGTGAATAACGTTTCGGTTATATTTGATGCCGCACGCGTCGGAAGGTTTCAGGGGTGAACCCCTATTTTTCGTCGGGTGGGCGACCCCTCACGCCAGCGCCTCGGATTCGCACCGGTCCAGCTCCAACTGCAGGGTGATGTGGTGCATTCCGTAGTTGGCCGCGAAGAAAGTGTTCGATCCGTTCCTCCAGGGGTTGGGTAGTGCTCACCGGCAGGTTCTCCGCCTCCACGTGGCATCGAAATGGGAGTCGTCCACGCGCCAAAGATGCACATGGTGCGGGATGCGCATCTCCTGAAGGGCCTCGATTCCCCCGAGGGGGTGAGGCGGGCAAACCGATGCCGGGCCGGCCAGGGATCAGCCCCGGCTCGCGGGCGCTGGTCGCGTCGAGAGGGCGCCCGGGGCCGGGCACCATCTCCGCGCCGCCGGGTGCGATCCGTTCATGGCCCGGCTCGTGGGGCGCCCGGGAGCGGCCCAGGGGCTCACGGCCTAGGCGGGCTCACCCCTCGAAGCGTCCGGGCACGAGCAACACCGCCCGGTCGGCGTGCCGCGCCACGTGCTGGGCTACGCTCCCCACCACCATCTCCTCGGCCCAGCCGTGGCCCCGGGTGCCCAACACCACGAGGCTCGCGTCGGTCTCGGCCGCGATCTCCAAGATCCGCTTCGCCGGCCGTCCGGCCTCGACGCGGATGCTCACCTCCGAGGCCCCGGCGCTTCGAAGGGACTCCTCGAGCGCCGAGAGTTCGCCCCGCTCGGCCTGGGAAAGGGACGTTTCGCCGGCCGTCGGCCGGGACCCCCACCCGCGGGAGGCTCGCACGTGAACGACCGTCACCTTCGCGCGGGTGTCGCCGACGATCCGGCCCGCGAGCTCTGCTGCCGCGGCCGCGCAGGGGGAAAAGTCCGTTGCGAGCAGGAGGTGGGAGCCGAAGATCTCCGGCCACACGCGGCACCGCGTTTCGTCGGAACCGCACTGGAGGCCAAGAAGGGGGTAGGTGGACTGGTGGAGCAGGGCGTCGGCCAGCGGATGCACCACGGCCTCTTGAAACAATCCGGGGGAGAACCCGGATACGACCAGGAGATCCGCCTTTTCCCGGTACGCCGTCTGAAGCACGGCCTCGACGGGCTCGCCCCGGGGCGTGTGAGGCACGACCCGCACGCCGAGGCGTTCGAGCTTCTTTTTCTGCTGCTCCAGGTCGGCGTCGGCGAGCTGTTTAAGAAGCCGCGGTGCACCCAGGCTGCGAGACGGGTCCGGCAAAGGCCGCACCAGGTGGACCTCTCGCACACCGGATTCCGCGGCCCCCCGTAGGCAGTACGGAAAGGACGGTACGGGCGAGAACAGGTCCGAGGGGACCAGCAGCGAGGAAAACATGGCGTACCTCCTGCCCGGATTTTCCCGGGCTCAGCCGGAAAGGAACTCCGGGGGCACCTCGTACCCCGCCTCCTCCAAGAGTTCCAACAGCGTGACCCGTTTGTCCCGGAACGCGGGTGTGAAGAGCGGCCGGCAGGCCAGCACCGAGACCTCGTCCGCTAGGAGTTTGGCGGCGAACGCCAGGCACGAGGGCTCCCCGCACTCCCGGCAGTTGGTGCCCGGAAGCCCCTTGTAGATCTGCAGCGCCGTGAGCTGGAGGCCCCGGTCGTAGCTCGGGGTGATCTCGTTCCGGCGCTCCCAGACCTCGTTCAGGCGGGCCACGAGGGCGTCGAGTTCGGCGCGGGCGTGTTCCACGTCCCGCAGTTTCGTGGCCGTGATCTCCACGTTCTTCACGGTGAAGCACATTCCTTCCCGCTTGAAGGTGAGGGTCCGGGCGGCGGGGTTGAAGACCGCTCGCTTTTCTTCGGCGTTCAGGTAGGGAAGGATCTCCCCGGCCTCGCCCTTGAGCCGGGCGATCACCCGGATCTTGGCCGTGTCGGCGATGCAGGGGAGAACCGTGGTGATCTCGTACCCCTCGATCTTCGGCATCGAAGTCCCCTTGGGCCCCTGCGGGGCCCTCAAACGCGGGACGGGAACGGCCGGGGCCGGGCACCGTGTGGGAGCGGCGTCCACGCCGCGATCCGGGCCGAAGGCCCGCCGGAGAAGCTGTCGCGGCTCGGAATCCGCTCCCACGGGTTGGGACAGGCGGCGACGCCGAAATCCAAAAGGTTTTCAGCCGCCTGGCCGCCTAGCAGCCCAGCCGCCCAGCTGGACGTTACACGGAGAGCCTCCGTTCATCGGCTGCGAGCCAGCCGCTCCAGGGTCTCCACCACCCGGTCGATCTCCTCCCCCGTGTTGTCCCGGCCCAGGCTGAACCGGATTGAGGAGCGGGCCTCGGCCGGGGGAACCCCCATGGCCAAGAGCACGTGGGAGGGCCGGGTGTCCCCGGTGGTGCAGGCCGACCCGGTGCCCACGGCGATGCCCTCCCGGTCGAGGGCCAGCACCAGGTCTTCGGCCTCCCAGCCGGGCACCGACACGTTTAAGGTGTTGGGCAGGCACCGCCCGGGGCCGCCGTGGCGGCGCACGCCGGGCACGGCGTCCCGAAGCCCTGCCCAGAGCCGGTCGCGCAGGGCCGCGATCCGCGGAGCGTCCTCGGAAAGCCGCTCCCGGGCGAGGTCGGCGGCCACGCCCAAAGCATGGGCCAGGGCTACGGGTTCCGTGCCGGCCCGCAGGCCCCGCTCCTGGGTTCCCCCCACCAGCAGCGGCTGGAGGGGAAGGCCGGGCCGCACCCACAGGGCCCCGATGCCCCGGGGCCCGTGGAGCTTGTGGCCGGAGAGGCTCAGGAGGTCCACCCCCAGGGCCTCCACGTCCACCGGCATCTTTCCGCAGGCCTGCACCGCGTCGGTGTGGGCGGGAACGCCCCGGTCCCGGCAGACCCGGGCGATCTCGGCCACGGGCTGGAGGGTTCCGACCTCGTTGTTGGCGAGCATCACCGACACCAGGGCGGTGTCGGGCCGCAGGGCGGCTTCCACGGCCCGGGGATCCACGCGGCCCGCCCGGTCCACGGGGAGGTAGGTCACGGCCACCCCCTCGGCCTCGAGCCGGGCCGCCGACCGGAGCACGGCCTTGTGTTCCACCATGGTGGTCACCAGGTGGCGGCCGGCGGCGGGCAGTCGGAGGCGGCCGAACAGGGCCAGGGCATCGGCCTCAGTGCCCCCCGACGTGAACACCACCTGCTCCGGGTCCGGGGCGCCGATGAGCCGGGCCACCCGCTCGCGGGCCCGGTCCAGAACGGCCTTGGCCGCCCGACCCACCCCGTACAGGGTCGAGGGGTTTCCCCAGGCCTCCTGCGAGGCCCAGGCCAGGGCCTCGACCACCTGGGGGTCCGGGCGGGTCGTGGCGTTGTGGTCGAGGTAGGCCACCGCCGGGACTCCGGTTCAGGGCCCGGGAGGCACGGGATGCGCGCCGCGCATCTCGAAATACGGGCGTCAGGCCGTGGCCTGGGCGTGGCGGATCTTCTCGGCGAGGGCCTTGCAGATCCGAAGCGCCTCTTCCCGGTCGCCGTCGGCCACGCACCGTTCGAGGGCGATCACATCCCGCGGGTCGAGCCGCACGGTGAGTTCGCGTTCCATCTCGATTCCTCCGTCGGGCCGGGCCGGTTGCCCGGCCCGCGCGTCAGGACAACATCTTGGCGATCTCGTCGGGCTTGAGCACCTTGCCCACCGTTTTGACCTCGCCGTCGATGGCCAGGGCCGGGGTGACCATCACCCCCCGCTTCATGATCTCGGCCAGGTCCTCGACCTTGACGATCTCGGCGTCCTTGCCGGCCTTGGCCACGGCTTCCTTGGCCGCCTCGTAGAGCTTGTTGCACTTGGCGCATCCGGTTCCCAGGATCTCGATCTTCATGGGTCACCTCCGTCGTTCTGTGGTTGGAACCCCCTCCCGGTCCCACGGGACCCGGCAAGGAGGAAGGGCATGTCAGACGGCCGGGCCGCCACCGGCCCGACACCCTGTCTTCGCTCGAAAAAGTCTGTAACTTATTGACATACTGGCAATATTCGCCTTCCAGCCTTCCAGCCTTCCAGCCTTCCAGCCTTCCAGCCTTCCAGCCTTCCAGCCTTCCAGCCTTCCAGCCTCCCTCACACCGAGTTCACCAGGATCACCACCCCCACCCCGGCGATCAGCACCCCGGCGACCCGCTTGAGCACCCAGTTGACCCGGCCCAGCCCCCGGGACTGGATCAACTGTTTCGCCACGCCCATGCTGGTGCCCGCCGCCACGATGAGGATGCAGTGGCCCACGGCGTAGGTCCACAGAAGGGCGAGCCCGTAGGGGAGGTTTCCCTGGGACGCGATGTAGGTGAGCACCACCACCAGGATCGGCGCGGCGCAGGGGGCCGACACGAGGCCGAACAGGAGGCCCAGGGTGAAGGCCCCGATCACCCCGGCGTGCTTGGGCCGGTAGCGCGCGAGCCCCTCGGGCACCGAAAAGGTCCAGAGATCCCACAGGTGGGCCGCCATGGCAAAGCACACCGCCGCGATCACCCACGGCCAAAACCGTCCCACGTCGCCGAAAAGCCGCCCCAGGCTCACCGCGATCACCCCCATCACGGTGAAGCTCACGGCCAGCCCGAACACGAACACCAGCGAAAACCCGAAACTGCGCTTCCATCCCGAGATGCCCTCGTACCCGCCGACGAAGCCGATCACCAGGGGGATCATGGCGAGCACGCAGGGGTTCGAGGCCGTCAGGGCCCCGCCCACGAACACGGCCACGAACGCGAGCCAGGGGTTCGTCTGGATGTAGGTCTGGGCGTTTCCCAAAAGCGCTTCGAGCCCGGTCATCCGGCGCCTCCCGCGGCGATCGTGAGGTGGGGGAAGAAGTGGCCGAACACCATGCCGGCCACGGTCGAGAGAACGACCACGTACGAGACGAAGGCCAGGGTCTTCTTCGTCCCCAGCACGCTTCGGATCACCAGCATGTTCGGGAGGGAGAGGGCCGGGCCCGCGAGCAGCAGGGCCAGGGCCGGGCCGCTTCCCATGCCGCTGCCCAGGAGGCCTTGGAGGATCGGCACCTCGGTGAGGGTGGCGAAGTACATGAGGGCCCCGGCCACTGAGGCGAACAAGTTCGCCCCGAGGGAGTTCCCGCCCACGAGTCGGGCAACCCAGGAACTCGGGATCAGCCCGGCGTCATGGCCGGGCATGCCCAGGAGAAACCCGGCCACCAGGACCCCGGCGAAAAGAAGGGGCAGGATCTGCTTCGCGAACCCCCAGGTGGACTCGATCCACTCGGCTACCTCGTCCCGGCTGAACCAGGCCCAGACCATCCAGAGGGTCGCCAGGAGCCCCGCACCGGCCAGTTCCCATTTCACCCCGTACACGGCCTCGGCCCAGCCCACGGGTTCCCGTGGCTTCCCCCAGGCCGCAAACACGAGAACCGCCACCATCGAGGCCAGGTACAGGGCGTTCTTCCACAGGGGACGGGCCGGCTCCTCCTCGGGCAGCGCCAGGAACTGGGCCTGACGCTCGGCTTCCTCCTTGCGGAACGTGAACGCCATGAGGAGCCCCACGACGTAGGCGAACACCACCGCCCCCACGGCCCGGGCGATGCCGAGCTGCGGGCCCAACACCTTGGCCGTGAGCACGATCGCGAGCACGTTGATGGCCGGGCCCGAGTAGAGGAACGCCGTGGCCGGGCCGATACCGGCCCCCCGGGTGTAGATGCCCGCGAAGAGTGGGAGCACGGTGCACGAGCACACGGCGAGCACCGTGCCCGACACCGAGGCCACGGTGTAGGCCAGGGCCCGTTTGGCCTTGCCGCCCAAGTACTTGAGCACGGCGGCCTGGCTGATGAACACGGCGATGGCCCCCGCGATGAAAAACGCCGGGACGAGGCAGGTGAGCACGTGCTTACGGGCGTAGTCCTGGAGCATGAGGAAGCTCTCCAGGATGGCCGTGCTCACCCGGGGGTGGTCCACCGGCACGAAATAGGCGGCGCAGAACACCCCGACGATGAGCAGGAATTTCGTGCGCTCTTTCATGTCGGTCCTCCTTCGTCACGCGTGAACGCCCCGCTGGCGGCCAGCACCTCCCGGAGTTTCGCCTCCAGGGCGGGCGCCTCCACCAATCCCACGTGCCGGAACACCTCCCGGCCCTGGGCGTCGAAGATGACCACCGTGGGGATCAGGAGCACCTTGTAGCGGGCCGCCATGTCCTCCTCGTGGCCGATGTGCACAAACCGGAACCGGGCCTGGCCCTCGTACCGGGGCGCCAGCGCGTCGAACACCTTGCCCTGCTCGATGCACTGCATGCAGCGGTCCAGGCCGAACCGCACCACCAGGGGCACGCCGGCCTCCCGGGCTGCGCGCTCCAGGGGGCCGTCGGCCGCCCGGGCGGAGGAGCACACGGCCACCAGCAACACGATTAAGACGATGTTCACGAGCCGGGCGAAACGCATCCCGTGTTCTCCCGATTTCAGGTGCCCCGCATCACCGAGCCCACCATCCACACCGCGATCAGCACGAGGAGCACCCCGAACGCCCGCTTGAGCACGCGCTTGTCCACGGCGAGCGACGCCCGCGAGCCCACCTGGGCGCCCAGGAAGCCTCCAAGGGCCAGGGGAAGGACGAGGCGGAGGTCGAAATGGCCCGCCGCGGCGTGGCCCAGCAGTCCGGTTACGGCCGTCAGGCCCACCATGAGCGAGCTCGTGCCCACCGCCACCTTCATGGGGATCCGGCAGGCGAGCACCATGAGCGGCACCTTGAGGAGCCCGCCGCCCACGCCCAGCATGCCGGCCAGGCCCCCGGCCAGCACCATGAGCGGGATCGTGACCACCCAGTTCACGGAGTACGTTTCCCCGCCCAGGGTGCGCGTCCAGTAGGCGAAGCCCCGTTTCGGCGGATCCGCGCGCTCGGCCACGGGCCGGATCATGAAGTAGGCGCCGACCACGAGCACCGCCGCAAAGATCACCTTTCCCACGTGGCCCGGCACGTACTGGGACAGGTAGCCGCCCAGCACGGCCCCGAGGTTGGTGGCGGGCTCGATGAGGAGCACGAGCTTCCAGTCCAGGAACCCCGCCCGGTGGAACACCAGCATGGCCGAAAGCGAAACGGCCACGATCACGGCCTGGCTCGCCGCGGCGGCGTGATGAAACGGGATTCCCCAGGCGAGGAGGAGCGGCACGTAAAACGCGCCTCCCCCCTGGCCGAGGGCCGAGAACACGGCCGCCACCACGAAAAACGCAAATCCGAGCACGATCATTTCGCTTTCACCCCCATGCGGTGGAGCACCGCCTCCACCATGGGCAGGGGCAGGTACCCCTGGTGTCGGTAGAATTCCTTTCCGTCCGGCCCGAGAAACACCTGGGTGGGAATCAGGGTGACGCCGTACTCCCGGGCCATGGCCGGGTTTTTGCGCACGTCGTAGAACACGACCTCCACCTGGTCGCCGTAGCGCTCCCGCACTGCCTGCATCACGGGCTTCATGGCCTCGCAGGGCTTGCAGCCCTCGCTCCCGAGTTCCAGGAACGCCACCTTTCCGCCGGCTGGGAGTTCAAGCCGGCCCTCCGGCACGTCCGCGGGGTCGGCCAGGCCGGTGCCCGTGGTCTGCCGCACGGCGAACTCCGGAAACGCCCACACCGCCACGCCCGCCACGGCGAGCCCGGCCAGGACAAACCAGATCCGTCTCATTGGGCCCCCCTCCGGTCCAGGTATTCGTTCCACTCCCTCAGAAGGTGGCGTTCCTCCACGTACCCGTAAAACCGGGCGAAGGCTTCGCCCCGTTCGTCCTGCAGGATCACGACGGGCACCGCGAACGCTTTGTAGGTCTTGCCGGCCTCGGGGGTCTTGGCCAGGTCCACGGTGACGAGATCGAGCGCTCCCCCCGTGTCGGCGAGAAAATTCCGGATCTCCTGCTCGGCCGCCACGCACAGGCTGAGCTGGCACGAGCAGGCGTCGCTCTTCGTCACGAACACCACGGTGGGCTTGGCGGCCCAGGCGAGTCCGGCGTGTATGAGCAAGAGCGCGGTCAGCAGACGGCGCGGCAGATTTGCGCTCACGGGGAAACCCTCCACGGCATGGGTTCGTATCATGCCGAAAGAGTAATGAAGTGGCGGGCCGAGGTCAAGGAGGAAATTTTGGGCATGGATTGTTTGCACGAGATGGGTTGCACACCGGGTTGGTAGGTGTTAAGGTTTGGCCTTGCATATCGATGGAGGACGATATCATGGACTTGATTCTCGGTGCGGCCAAGGCCGTGGCAGACGACTCCCGGGTTCGGATCCTGTGGATGCTGGAGGGGCGGACCCTGTGCTCCTGCGAGATCCAAGCCGTGCTGGGGCTGGCCCAGTCTACGGTGAGCCGGCACATGCAGGTGCTCGAGGAGGCGGGGTTCGTGGCCTCCGAGCGCAACGGCCCCTGGAAGGACTACCGGCTGAACCCGAACCCCCCGGCCTTCGCCCAGGGCCTGCTGGCCCACCTGCGGCTCGTGGGGCACGGCCACCCGGTGGCCCGGGAGGTCCGGGAGCGGGCGGCCCGGGTCAGCCGAGAAACCCTTTGTGCGGCGTGAGGCAGGGCCCAGAATTCAGAAGACAGAAGTCAGGTCCTCAAAGGGTCTGGGGAGGTTCCCGATGAGGCTCCTGACAACTTCCTGCCTGCGGACTCCTGGTTTCTGTATCGGAGGGTGACGGCCCGTGATGAGCGAGGCGACGAAAAAGCGCGTGCTGTTTTTGTGCACCGGCAATTCCTGCCGGAGCCAGATGGCCGAGGGGTGGCTCCGGCACCTGGGGGGGGACCGCTACGAGGGGTTCTCGGCCGGCACCCGGCCCCAGGGGCTGAACCCCCGGGCGGTGCGGGTCATGGCCGAGGCCGGGGTGGACATCTCCGGCCACGCGAGCGACCCGGTGGAGAAGTACCTGGGGGAAGACTTCGACCTTGTGGTCACCGTGTGCGGCGGGGCCAAGGAGTCGTGCCCCGTGTTCGTCGGCCGGCTGAAGGACCGCCAGCACTGGCCCTTCGACGACCCGGCGGAGGCCACGGGAACCGAGGAGGAGGTGATGGCGGTGTTCCGGCGGGTCCGCGACGAGATCCGGGCCCGGGTCGAAGCGTTCCTGCGGGAGACCCCCGCGCGCCCCGGTGAGGGGGCAGGGAAAGAGGGGTAGCTCCCGGAGCCGGGATCACGGGGAGGTCCGCCGCCCGGCCGCCACGCTGCCCAGCGGGCCGAAGGCCCAAGACCGCACACTGTTCTTGTTCTGGGAGGAGGGTTTGTCATGCCGCAGGGTGTCGCGAAGAAGCTCTCGTTCATCGACCGGTACCTCACGCTATGGATCTTTCTCGCCATGGCGGTGGGGGTGGGCTGGGGGTACCTCTTCCCCGGCGTGCGAAACGTGATCAACGCCTTCCAGGTGGGCACCACCAACATCCCCATCGCCATCGGGCTCATCCTCATGATGTACCCGCCGCTGGCGAAGGTGCGCTACGAGGAACTCCCCGAGGTGTTCAAGAACACCAAGGTGCTCGCGCTGTCGCTGGTGCAGAACTGGATCGTGGGGCCGGTGCTCATGTTCGTGCTCGCCGTGACCCTCCTGCACGGGTACCACGAGTACATGGTGGGGCTCATCCTGATCGGGCTCGCCCGGTGTATCGCCATGGTGATCGTGTGGAACGACCTCGCCGACGGCGACCGGGAGTACTGCGCCGGGCTCGTGGCGTTCAACTCGATCTTCCAGGTGCTCTTCTACTCGGTGTACGCCTACATCTTCATCACCTGGCTCCCCCCCAAACTCGGGCTCGGCGAGGCCATCGAGGTGAACATCTCCATGGGCCAGATCGCCGAGAGCGTGTTCATCTACCTGGGCATCCCGTTCATCGGCGGCGTGGTGAGCCGGGTGGTGGGCCTCAAGCTGAAGGGCCGGGAGTGGTACGAGACCCGGTTCATCCCGAAGATCAGCCCGATCACCCTGATCGCACTCCTCTTTACGATCCTGGTCATGTTCAGCCTGAAGGGCGAGTACATCGTGCAGCTCCCGTTCCACGTGGTGCGGGTGGCCATCCCGCTCACCATCTACTTCTTCGTGATGTTCTTCGTGTCGTTTTGGATGAGCCGGAAGGTCGGCGCGCCCTACGGCCAGACCGTGACGCTCTCGTTCACCGCGGCCTCCAACAACTTCGAACTCGCCATCGCCGTGGCCGTGGCCGTGTTCGGCATCGACTCGGGCGAGGCCTTCGCCGCGGTGATTGGGCCCCTGGTGGAGGTGCCCGTGCTGATCAGCCTGGTGAACGTGGCCCTGCGGCTGAAGGAAAAGCACTTCACCCCCGAGGGGCTCCCCCAGCGGGCCTGACCCGGGCCGAAAAGGAGGCGGAAACATGTTCTCCCACGCGCTCGTAGCCACCGATCTGTCCGACGCCTCGACCCGGATGCTGGAGTGCGCCGGGCAGCTCAGGGCCCTGGGGGTAGAGCGGGTGACCCTGTTCCACGCCGAGACCGCCTTCCACACCGTGGGCCTCGACGAGAGCCTGGCCCGGGCCGATCGGCCCGAGCTCGAGGCCCAGGCCGGGCTCCTCAAGGAGCAGGGCTACGCCGTGGACCTGCGGGTGGCCCGGGGCATCCCCTGGCACGCCATCGTGGAGGCCGCCCGGGAGGGGAGGGCCGATCTCGTGGTGCTCGCGTCCCACGGCCACGGCGCCCTGGCCGAGACGGTGCTCGGCACCACGGCGGGCCAGGTGGTGGAGTTCGCCCCCTGCCCGGTGCTGGTGCTCCGGCTTTCGCTCCTCGACGAAGACGGCGGCCGGTACTGCAGCCTCCGGTTCCGGAACGTGCTCGACCGGGTGGTGGTGCCGGTGGATTTCTCGTCCCACACCATCAAGGCCGTGGGGGTGGTCCAGGACCTGGGCCCGCGGGTGGCGACGGCCGTGCTCCTCCACGTGAACCCCCCGGGCCTTCCCGAGCACGGGGGGGCCGCCCCGGCCGAGGCGTTCGCCGAGGACGACCGGGGCCGGCTCGAGGGGATCGCCAAGACCCTCCGGGACGCCGGGTGCCGGGAGGTGGAGATCCGGATCGAGGCCGGGGACCCCCGGGAGCGGATCGTGGCCGCCTCGGAAGAGGCGACGCTCCTCGTCCTGGGAAGCCGGGGGTGGACTCCCTGGAAAGAGCTCCTCCTGGGGAGCACGGCCCACGCGGCGGTGCGCCACGCCCGCTGCCCCGTGCTCCTGGTGAGGTGACCGGACCCATGCACACCCTGCCCGCCGAGACCCCGGTCGCCGACGAACACCCGGCCCTTCGGCCGCACCCCACGAAGCTCTTCGTGGAGACGACCACCCGGTGCAACCTGCGGTGCGCCATGTGCGTGAAGCAGACCCGGGAGAACGCCGTGGCCGAGGGCGACCTCGCCCCCGAGGTGTTCGAGGCCCTGGCCCCGGCGTTTCCCCGGCTCGAGGCCCTGGTGCTCTCGGGGATCGGCGAGCCCTTGCTCCACCCCGACCTCGAACGGTTCATCCGGCGGGCCCGGGAGGCCATGCCGGCCGAGGGGTGGATCGGGTTCCAGTCGAACGGGCTCCTCCTCGACCGGGCCCGGGCCCGGTCGCTCGTGGAGGCGGGCCTGGAGCGCATCTGCCTTTCGCTCGACGCCGTGAGCCCCACCACCTTCGCCCGCATCCGCGAGGGCGGGGACGTGGGGGCCCTGGACCGGGCCTTCGCCGCCCTGGCCGAGGCCGAGCGGGCCGTGGGCCGCCGGGTGGAGAAGGGCATCGAGTTCGTGGCCATGCGCGACAACGTGGCCGAGCTTCCCGCGGTGGTGCGGTGGGCCGCGAAACGGGGCGCCACCTTCGCCCTGGTGACCCAGGTGCTCCCCTACGACGAGCGTCTCGTGGACCAGGCCGCCTACGACCCCAACACCGACGTGGCCGTGGGGTTCTTCGAACCCTGGCGGGAACGGGCCCGGCGGGAGGGGGTCGATCTCGACCGGTACTTCGCGGTGCTCTGGAAGTACACGAAGACCCCGGAGGAGCAGCGGATCGTGGACTTCGTGGAGGCCATGAAGGCCGACGCCCACGCCCGGGACATCTTCGTGAACGTCCAGAAGATCCTGGAGCGCGACGAGGCCTGGCTCGAGCGGGTCCAGGAGATCTTCGCCGAGGCCGCCCGGGCGGCGGCCGAGGTGGGCCTGGATCTCCGGCTCCCCGAGGTGGTGCCCCGGGGCGACCGGCGGTGCGACTTCGTGGAGGAGGGAAGCGCGTTCGTGAGCTGGGACGGCGGGGTGCACCCCTGCTACTTCCTGTGGCACGGGTACCGGTGCTTCGTGAACGGCCGGGAGAAGTTCGTGCGGCCCAGGGTGTTCGGCCGGGTGCCCGAACTGGGCATCCTGGAGATCTGGAACGACCCGGCCTTCCGGGCGTTTCGCGAAAGCGTCATCCGCTACGACTACCCTTTCTGCTCCGACTGCAACCTGTCCAAATGCTGCGACTACGTCCAGGCCGAGGAGTTCGAGCAGGACTGCTTCCTCAACGCCGAGCCCTGCGGCGACTGCCTGTGGTGCAAGGGCGTGTTCCAGTGCCTGCGGTGAGTCCCCCAAGCGACGCGAAGGCCCGCCCCGTGGGAGCGCTTCCGGGTACCTTCCGCTAGGCGGCTGGGCGGCTAGGCGGCGAAAAGCATTCTGGATTCCGGCGCCATCATCTCTGCCACGCTGTGGGAGCCGTTGCCAGGCGCATGGTCTCGGCTCGGAAGCGCGGGTTGGGCGGGCGCGTTCGGTGGAATCGTCAAAAAGGAAAGCGGCCGAGCTGCCAGGCTGCGTAGGCCGCGGGCCACAACACGAGGAGTTTTTTCCCGATGTCCCAGACGCTCTATGTGTACGACCCTGCGCTGTGCTGCCCCACCGGTGTGTGCGGCCCCTCGGCGGACCCGGTATTGGCCCGGTTCGCGGCCGACCTGAACTGGCTCGAGCAGCAGGGGGTGCGGGTGGTGCGCAAGAACCTGGCCCAGGAACCCCAGGCCTTCGCCACCGACCCCCGGGTGGCCGAGGTGCTGCGGACCGAGGGCACCGCCGGGTTGCCCCTGGTGTTCGTGGACGACCGCGAGGTGACCCGGGGGCGCTACCCCGACCGCCGGGAGCTCGCCGAGGCCCTGGGGCTCGACCCGGCCCCGGCGGGCCCCGTGTTCGAGATGGCCGGCTCCGGCGGGTGCGATCCCTCCACCGGGTGTTGCGGGTAGGACCGAGGCTGCGGGCCCTTCCTCCCCTCCTTCCACGAACGATCTTGAACGAGAGCCCGATGCAGACGTTTCTCGACCGCATGCCCCGCCACGTGTTTTTCACGGGCAAGGGCGGGGTGGGGAAGACCACCCTCGCCTCGGCCACGGCCGTGGCCCTGGCCGACGCCGGCCGGCGGGTGCTCCTGGTGTGCACCGACCCGGCCTCCAACCTGGACGAGGTCCTGGGCACCCCCCTGGGGCTCGAACCCCGGGCCGTCGAAGGGGTGGCCGGACTCTACGGGGTGAACGTGGACCCCGAGGAGGCGGCCCGGGCGTACCGGGAGCGGGTGGTGGGGCCGGTGCGGGGGGTGCTCCCGCCCCAGGCGGTGCGGAGCATCGAGGAGCAGCTTTCGGGGGCCTGCACCGTGGAGATCGCGGCGTTCGGGGAGTTCGCGCGGTACCTGGGGGACCCCGAGGCCACGGCCGGGTTCGACCACGTGGTGTTCGACACGGCGCCCACGGGGCACACCCTGCGGCTCCTGGAGCTCCCGGCCGCCTGGACCGCGTTCATCGCCACGAACACCACCGGCACCTCGTGCCTGGGGCCGCTCTCGGGGCTGCGGGAGCAGGAGGAGCGGTTCCGGGCGGCCCTGGGGCGGCTCGCCGACCCGGCCCGGACCGAGGTGGTGCTGGTGGCCCGGCCCGACCGGGAGTCCCTGGCCGAGGCGGCCCGGGCCAGCCGGGAACTGGCCGCCCTCGGCATCGGGAACCAGCGGCTCGTGGTGAACGGGGTGTTCCGGGCCTGGGATCCGGCCGACCCCCTGGCCCGGGCCTGGGAGGCCCGGGCCGCCCAAGCCCTGGCCGAGATCCCGGACCCTTTGCGGCCCCTGGCCCGCTGGGAGGTGCCGCTGCGGCCCCACGAGTTCGTGGGGGTGGAGGCCCTGCGGTCCCTGTGGAACGGCCACCACCCCCCGCCCCCGGCGGCGGAGGCCGACCCCGGGGCCTGGGAGGACCTCGACGCCCTGGTGGACGAGATCGCGGCCCGGGGCAGGGGGCTCGTGCTCACCATGGGCAAGGGGGGCGTCGGGAAAACCACCGTGGCCCTGCGGGTGGTGCGGCGGCTCGCGGCCACCGGCCGGCCGGTGCACTTCACCACCACGGACCCGGCGAACCGGGGGGCGCTGGACCTCCCGGCCGGGGTCACGGCCACCCGGATCGACCCGAAGGCCGAGACCCGGGCCTACGCGGCCGAGGTCATGGAAACCGTGGGGCGGGAACTCGACGACGAAGGCCGGGCCCTGCTCGCCGAGGACCTTCGCTCGCCCTGCACCGAGGAGATCGCCGTGTTCCGGGCGTTCGCCCGGGAGGCCGCCCGGGCCGAGGAGGGCTTCGTGGTGGTGGACACCGCGCCCACCGGCCACACGCTCCTGCTCCTGGACGCGGCCCAGGCCTACCACCGGGAGGTGGAGCGGTCCCGGGGGGACCTCCCCGAGGCGGTCCGGCGGCTCCTGCCCCGGCTCCGGGATCCGGCCGAGACGGCGGTGCTGGTGGTGACCCTCCCCGAGGCCACCTCGGTGCACGAGGCCGCCGGGCTCGCGGCCGATCTCGAGCGGGCCGGGGTGCGGGTGTTCGGATGGGTGGTGAACCAGAGCCTCACCCCCCACCGGGTCACCGATCCGGTGCTCCGGGCCCGGCGGGCCGCCGAGGGCCGCTGGCTCGGGGAGGTGCGGTCGCTGGCCCCCCGCATGGCCGTGGTGCCCTGGGGGCCCGACGCCTCCTGTTCCCGGGGCTGAGCAGGCACGGATCCTGCTTCTGCCGAAGGGCGTGTCCGCGCCTTCGCCCCACCCGGGAGAAAAGGGTTCATGCGAAAGCTCCTGCTCTTCGTGCTGCTGCTCCTCGCCGTCCCCGCCGCGGGCGTCGGCGGGAAGGACGACGGGGTTGTCCATTTCGGGGTGATCCCCCGATACAACCCTCTGGTGATGTTCCGCTCGTACCAGCCCATCGTGGACTACCTCACCGAGGTCACCCCCTACCGGTTCGAACTCCGGGTCGCCCGAAGCTACGACGAGGCCGTGGAGTTCCTGAGCCACGGGGACGTGGAGGTGGCGAGCCTGGGGGACGTGACCTTCGTGGAGGCCTACCGGGCCTTCGGGGCCGTGCCCCTCGTGAGGCCCCTGAACGCGGAGGGGCGGCCGTACTACCGGAGCATCGTCATCGTCCGGAAGGACAGCCCCATCCGCACCCTGGCCGATCTCAAGGGCAAACGGTTCGCCTTCGGGTCGGTTCACTCGACCTCGGGCAACCTGATCCCCCGGTTCTTCCTGTTCCAGCACGGCGTGCCGATCGAGTCCCTGGTCGAGGCTGCCAACCTGGGCAAGCACGACATCGTGGCCAAGGCGGTGCTCAAGGGGGAGTTCGACGCCGGCGCGGTCAAGGACGTGGTGGCCGAGCGGTACCGGGAGCACGGGCTTCGGTTCCTGGCCGAGAGCGACCCCATCCCCTCGGTGCCCATCGTGGCCCACCCGGGGACCGACCCGGCCGTGCGCGAGGCCGTGAAGCGGGCCCTCCTGGCCGTGGCTCCCGACGACCCGGCGTTCCGGGAGCGGCTTCAGGAGTGGGACCCCGAGTTCCGGCACGGGTTCGTGGAGGCCCGGGTGGAGGACTACCGGCCCATCTTCGAACTCATGGACGGGTTCGAGCGAACCTGCGGCGGGGCGTGTCACTGATGCGGCTCGGCATCACCGGAAAGTTCGTGCTCCTGGCCGCCGGCCTCGTGGTGGTGGCCACGGCGGTGTGGGGGCGATGGACCTGGAACCGGGAGCGGGGGCTCCTGGAGGAGCGGCTCCTCCAGAAGGGCCGGATCCTGCTCTCCTCCATGTCGATCCCCGTGATCCAGGCCCTGCTCTACGAGGAGATGGGGGTGATCGAGGAGGGGGGGCTCCTCGACAGCTTCCTCGCCGACATCATGGCCCAGGAGGACCTGGCCCCGGTGTACGCCATGGTGCTCGACCCCGAGGGCCGGGTGCTCGCCCACAACCGGTACGCCGAGTACGGCCGGGTGTACCGCGACCCCGTGAGCCGCAGGGCCCTGGAGGCCCGCGGGTTCCTGCGGCAGCCGGCGGTCCACGCGGGGGTCACCGTTTGGGACCTCGCCTATCCCCTCGCGATCCACGGGAAGTCCTGGGGGGTCCTGCGGGTGGGGGTTTCCCTCGCGCCCCTGAACGAGGAACTCCGGGAGTTGGCCGGCCAGATCTTCGGGTTTTCGGCCGTGTTCTCCTTGGGGGCGCTCGTGGTGTTCTGGGCCGTGGGCGCCGGTCTGGCCCGGCCGCTTCTCCGGCTACGGGCCCACGTGGAGGCCGTGGGCGGGCCCGAATACCCCGAGGTGGCCCCCTCGGGCCGGCGCGACGAGATCGGGGACCTGGAGCGGGCCTTCGCCGAGATGGTGGGGCGGCTGCGGGCGAGCGAGGCCGAGCGGGAGCAGGCCACCCGCAAGCTCCTCGAGAACGAGCGGCTCGTGGCCGTGGGCCAGATCGTGGCGGGGGTGGCCCACGAGGTCAACAACCCCCTGGCCGCCATCGAGAGCGCCCTGTTTCAGGTGGAGCGCTGTTGCCGGGGCGACGGCACCCGCTACGCCGGGGTGATCCGGGAGGGCCTCGAACGGATCCGCCGGGTGGTGGGCCAGCTCGTGG
This sequence comes from Deferrisoma palaeochoriense, assembly GCF_054656955.1. Lineage (NCBI taxonomy): Bacteria > Pseudomonadati > Thermodesulfobacteriota > Deferrisomatia > Deferrisomatales > Deferrisomataceae > Deferrisoma > Deferrisoma palaeochoriense. Next base: position 56,942 of record NZ_BAAHXI010000006.1, on the reverse strand, counting down.
ACCTGACCCGGTCGGGGGAGATCCGCCGGGAGCCTGCGGCGCTGCCCGGGGTGTTCCAGAGCGCCAGCCTGTTCGCCAAGATGGCCCTCAAGCGAAAGGGCGTGCGGCTCGAATCCGCCGGGGCGGTGCCCGACGTGGCGTTTCCGGCCGACCGGACCAAGGTCCACCAGGTGCTGCTCAATCTCCTTCTCAACGCGGCCGACGCCGCGGGCGAGGGGGGCACGGTGCGGCTCGAGGCGGGGGCCGACGAGGACGCGGTGTGGCTCGCGGTGGAGGACTCCGGCCCGGGGGTCCCGTCGGGGGATGCCGAGCGGATCTTCGAGCCGTTCTTCACCACCAAGCCCCCGGGCAAGGGAAGCGGCATGGGGCTCGCCATCTCCCGGCGCATCGCCGAGGGGCACGGCGGCACGCTCACGGTGGAGCGGGGCAGCACGCTCCCCGGGGCCCGGTTCGTGCTCCGGCTGCCCCGCACCAACCCCGAGCAAAGGGAGTAGGCCGTGCGATCCCGGATTCTTCTGGTCGAGGACGACCCCCTCTACGCCGGCATGCTGTTCGAGGCGCTCGAACGGGCCGGCCACCCCGTGGCCCACGCGGGCACGGTGGCCGAGGCGGTGGAGCTCCTCGAGCGCGAGGCCTTCGGCGTGGCCCTCCTCGACGTCCGGCTTCCCGACGGCGACGGGCTGGCGCTCCTTCGCACCCTGCTCGAGCTCCAGCCGGGGTGCTCGGCCCTGGTGATGACCGGCCACGCCTCCGTGGAGTCGGCCGTGGAGGCCATGAAGATCGGGGCCCAGGACTACCTGCCCAAGCCGTTCCCCACCGAGGTGATCCTGCTGAAGCTGGAACGGCTGCTGCGGACCCGGGAGGTGGAGGAGGAGCTCCGGGAGCTTCGGGCCCGGGCCACGGACACGGAGTTCGTGGGCCAGAGCCCCCGGGTGCGCCAGCTTCTCGCCACGGTGCGCACCGTGGCGCCCAAGGACGCGAACGTCCTGATCCAGGGGGAGAGCGGCACCGGCAAGGAGCTCGTGGCCGAGATGCTCCACCGCCTGAGCCCCCGGGCCGGGGGGCCCCTGGTCCGGGTGAACTGCGGGGCGATCCCGGCCTCGCTCCTGGAGGCCGAACTGTTCGGCCACGAGAGGGGGGCGTTCACCGGGGCCGACCGGCGGCGCAAGGGGATGCTGGAGCAGGCCCACGGCGGCACCCTGTTCCTCGACGAGGTGGGGGAGATCCCGCCGGCCATGCAGGTGAAGCTCCTGCGGGCCCTGCAGGAGCGCCGGATCCGGCGGGTGGGGGGCGAGGCCGAGATCGAGGTGGATTTCCGGCTCGTCACCGCCACCAACCGGGACGTGGCGGAGTTGGTGCGGCAGGGGGAGATGCGGGAGGACTTCTTCTTCCGGATCGCCGTGATCCCCCTCGAGGTGCCCCCCCTCCGGGACCGGCCCGGCGACGTGCCCCTCCTGGCCCAGCACTTCATCGAACGGCTGAGCCGGGCCCACGGCACCGAGCCCGTGCGCCTCTCCCCCGAAGCCCTGGAGCTCCTGGAGCGCTACCCCTGGCCGGGGAACGTCCGGGAGCTCGAGAACGTGATCGAGCGGCTCCAGGTGCTCACCCCCGGCGACACCATCACCCCCCGCCACCTGCCCCCCGAGATCCGGCGGACCCGCCCCGCCCGGGGCATGGTCTACGAGGTCGTCTCGACCCGGCTCACCCTGCGGGAGGCCGTCCAGCGGTTCGAGCGCCGCTTCATCGAGCGGGTGCTGGCCGAGGAGGGCGGAAACCGCACGGCCGCCGCCGCCCGGCTCGGGATCTCCCGCAAGAACCTCTGGGAAAAGCTCTCCTCGACCGTTACCGAACGGTAACATCGCAACCCCCAGATTTTCCCTCCGTGTCGGGCCCTCCAGCCCCTTCTGCGGATGTTACTCCGCGGTAACGCCTCCGGGCCCCGCCAGCGGGGATTCTTCCGGAGAAACCACGGGTTTTCCCTTGGCACCCCCCTTGCAGTCCACAACGCCTTCGATGGGTTTCGGGCCGCCGGACCGGATCCGGCGTTTCGGCTTCCCCCCACTCAGGTCCGGCAGCGGGCCGGCAGGAGGTGATCATGGCGGACACGGCGTTGCTCGAGCAGATGCGGCAAGACGTGGTGCGGGCCCTCAAGAAACCGCCGGAGAAGCGGCGGTGGGCCATGATCGTGGACATCCGCAAGTGCGTCGGCTGCCACGCCTGCACCGTGGCATGCAAGGCCGAGAACAAGACCCCGCCCGACGTGGAGTACCGGATCGTCCGGGACGCCGAGGACGGGGCCTATCCCAACGTGCAGCACTACTTCATGCCGGTGCTGTGCATGCAGTGCGAGAACCCGCCCTGCGTGAAGGCCTGCCGCGACGGCGCGATCTTCAAGCGGCCCGACGGGATCGTGCAGGTGGACTACGCCAAGTGCAACGGCTGCTCCAAGCCCGCGGCCTGCCCCTACGGGGTGCTCCACAAGGACGACGGCCGGTACTACACCGAGGGCACCCCCCGGCTGGAGCCCTACGAGACCGCCCCCACCTTCGAGTACGGGGAACGCCAGGTGCGCACCAACGGCGCCGCCCCCATCGGCCGGTGCCGGAAGTGCCACTACTGCCTCCACCGGCTCGAGGCCGGCATGCTCCCGGCCTGCGTGACCACCTGCATCGGCCAGGCCAACTACTTCGGCGATCTTTCGGACCCGGAGAGCGTGGTGGCCAAGGTAGCCCGGGAGCAGCAGATCTACCTCTTCGGCACCTCGTACAAGACCGGCCCCACCACCCGGTACGTGAGTTGGGGGCCGGGTGAGGACACCTGCGGCGCGTGTCACGACTAAACCGGACTTTCCCGAACGAAAAGGAGCGAGCGATGGACCGGAAGAAGATCGCGGAAACCGCCCAGGTGGTGGACGAGAAGGGGGTGAGCCGCCGGGGCTTTCTGAAGTGCAGCGCGTTTCTGGGGGGCTCGGCCATCCTGGCCACGAAGGTGGGCTGGGCCGTGGACCTGGTGCGGCGGGCCCAGGCCGGTGAGCTCAAGCCGGGCGAGGAGCTCGAGCTCGCCCGGGCCGAGAATGTGCTCTACTCGGTGTGCCTGCAGTGCCACACGGCCTGCACGATCCAGGGCCGGATCCTGGACGGGGTGCTCGTGAAGATCGGCGGGAACCCCTATAGCCCCATGAACCTCCTGCCCCAACTGCCCTACGCCACGAGCCCGTTCGAGGCCGCCCGGGTCGAGGCCCGGCTGTGCCCCAAGGGCCAGGCGGGGATCCAGTCCCTCTACGATCCCTATCGGATCGTCAAGGTGCTCAAGCGCGCCGGAAAGCGCGGCGAGAACAAGTGGCGGGTGATCCCGTTCCAGCAGGCGATCGACGAGATCGTGAACGGCGGCTATCTCTTCTCGGACGTGCCCGGCGAGGAGCGCCGGTACGTCAAGGGCCTCAAGGAGACCTACGCCCTGCGGGACGCCAAGCTCGCCAAGGCCATGGCCGAAGACGCCAAGGCGGTGGCTAAGAAGAAGATGACGGTGGCGGAGTTCAAGAAGAAGTACGCCGACCACCTGGACCTCCTCATCGACCCGGACCACCCGGACCTCGGGCCCAAGAACAACCGGTTCGTGTTCATGGCGGGCCGGATCGAGCACGGCCGCAAGGAGTTCGCCAAGCGGTGGCTCAAGGACAGCTTCGGCTCGGTAAACTGGTACGAGCACACGACGATCTGCGAGCAGAGCCACCACATCGCCTACGATCAGATGACGAAGCCCTGGAAGGGCGGGAAGTGGGGCGGCGGAAAGCACCACATGAAGCCCGACGCCCTGAACTCCAAGTACATCCTCTTCTTCGGCACCGGGGCGTTCGAGGCCAACTTCGGGCCCACCAACATGGCCGAGAAGATCACCGAGGGCATCGCCTCGGGCCGGCTTAAGATCGCCGTGGCCGACCCGCGGTTCTCGAAGACCGCGGCCAAGGCCTCCAAGTGGCTGCCCCTCAAGCCCGGCACCGACGCGGCCCTGGCCTTCGGCATGATCCGGTGGATCCTCGACAACAAGCGCTACGACGAGCGCTACCTGCGCTCGGCCAACAAGGCGGCCGCCAAGGAGGCCGGCGAGACCACCTGGACCAACGCCACCTGGCTCGTGAAGATCGAGCCCGACGGCCCCGGGGCCCTGCTCCGGGCCGACGAGGCGGGGGTCGGCGGCAAGGACCAGTTCGTGGCCATGGCCGGCGGGAAGCCCGCGGCCGTGGACCCCAACGACGACAAGAACGCCGTGGTGGCCGACCTCTTCTACGAGGGGGAGGTGAACGGCGTGAAGGTAAAAAGCGTGTTCCAGCTCCTGGCCGAGGAGGTCCGGAGCCGCTCGGTGGCCGAGTGGGCCGAGGAGTGCGGGCTGCCGGCCTCGGACGTGGAGGCCGTGGCCAAGGAGTTCACCTCCTACGGCAAGCAGGCCGTGGCCGAGCTCTACCGCGGGCCCGTGCAGCACACGAACGGGTACTACAACGGCCAGGCCATCATCACCCTGAACCTCCTGGTGGGGAACCCGGACTGGAAGGGCGGGCTCCAGGCGGGCGGCGGCCACTGGCACGAGATGGGCGACAAGGAGGACCAGCCCTTCGCCCTCAAGAAGCTCTACGCCGAAAAACTCACGAGCTTCGGGGTCACCCTGACCCGCGAGAAGCACAAGTACGAGGAGTCCACCCTGTTCGATGGCTACCCGGCCAAGCGGTGCTGGTACCCCTTCAGCGGCAACGTGTACCAGGAGATCATCCCGTCGGCCGGCATGGGTTACCCCTACACGATTGACGCCCTGTTCCTCCACAAGGGCACCCCGGCCTATGCGTCCCCGGCCGGGGACAAGAACATCGAGATCCTCCAGGACCTGGAGAAGGTCCCGCTTCTTTTTGCCTGCGACATCGTGATCGGCGAAACCTCGATGTACGCGGACTACCTCTTCCCCGACACGGCGATTTGGGAGCGATGGGGAACGCCGCACACCTCGCCCGACGTGCTCACGGCCGTGAGCAAGGTGCGCCAGCCCATGGTGAACCCGATGACCGAGGAGGTCTACGTGTACGGGGAGCGCCAGAACGTGGGCATGGAGGCCATCATGCTGGCCATCGCCGAGCGGCTCGGGCTGCCCAACTTCGGGGACGACGCCTTCGGCCCCGGCCAGCCGCTCAAGCGCGCCGACGACTGGTTCATCCGGATGGTCGCGAACCTCGCCAAGGGCGACAAGCCCGGCACCGAGGTGCCCGACGCCTCGGCCGAGGAGATGGAGCTCTTCTATAAGGCCCGCCGTCACCTGCCGGCCCACGTGTTCGACCCGGACCGGTGGAAGGCGATCGTGGGCGAGAAGCTCTGGCCCAAGGTGGTGTACGTGCTGAACCGCGGCGGCCGGTTCGAGGACTTCGAGCACGCCTACAAGGGCGACAAGGTCCACCACCAGTACAAGGGCCAGTTCAACCTCTACGCCGAACCGGTGGCCCTGGCGAAGCACCCGGGCACCGGCAAGCGGTTCTCGGGGTTGCCGGTGTACGAGCCGGTCAAGGACTTCCACGGCCGGCCCGTGGACGACCCGGGCTTCCCGCTGCACCTCATCACCTACAAGGACATCACCGGCGGCCAGTCCCGCACCGCGGGGAACTACTGGAGCCAGGGGCTCATGCTCCCCGAGAACTACATCCTCATGAACTCCCGGGACGCCAAAGCCCTGGGGCTCGAGGACGGCAGCCGGGCCAAGATCGTGTCGGCCTCGAACCCCGACGGGGTCTGGGACCTGCGAAACGGCCGGAAGGTGCCGATCGCGGGCCGGGTCAAGGTGGTCGAGGGCATCCGCCCGGGGGTGGTGGCCGTAAGCTGGCACGCCGGCCACTGGGCCTACGGGGCCTCGGACCAGGAGGTGGACGGGAAGCTGGTGCGGGGCGATCGCCGCCGGGCCACCGGGCTGTGCCCCAACGCCGCCATGCGGGTGGATCCCGTGCTCGGGGACATGTGCCTCACGGACCCGATCGGGGCGTCCTCCTCGTTCTACGACACGAAGGTCAAGGTGGTGCCCGCCTAGCGAGCCCCTGAAGGATGCGGAACGGGGCGGCGGCTTCGGCCCCGCCCCTTTCGCTCGGTTGCCCCGTGCGCCGGAGGGAAGGGGTTTCGATGAAGGGATTTCTCGCGATCGTGGTCGCCGGACTCGTGGGATGGGCCGTGGCGGCCTGGGCCGGGGAGACCGGTGGCCCCGCGGCCCAGCCGTCGTCCCCGTCCCCGGCCATGGAATCGGGCGCCGGGGCCGGCGCTCCGGCCCCGGAGGAGAAGGGGGTGGAGGAAACCGCGCCGGCCGGGCCCGCGGGGGAGCCGGCCCCGTCCCAGGGGCCTGCCGAGGACGACGAGGAGGAGGAAGACTTCGGATGCTGAGGCCGCGGGATGCGTGACGTTCGAACGGCCGTGGTGCTGGCCGACGCCGAGGACGGCCGGTGGGCCTGGGAACTCCAGGGCGAGGCCCTGATCCACCGGGTGCACCGGATCCTCGAGGGGTTTTTCGACGAGATCTTCGTCGTGAGCTCCGACCCCACGCCGTTCCAGGACCTGGGGTACAAGACCCTGGCCGACGAGTACCCCGACGCCGGGGTGCTGGGGGCCATCACCACCGGGCTCAAATACGTCTCGAGCCATTACGCCGCCGTGGTGGGGGCGGACATGCCGTTTCTCCACCCGCGGGTGCTCCGGCACCTCTACGGCCTCAGGAAGGGCTGGGACGTGGTGGTGCCCCGGGGCCCCCGGGGGTTCGAGCCCCTGTGCGCCGTGTACTCCAAGGCCTGCGTGGCGCCCATGGAGGAACGGATCGGGCGGGGGAACCTGAAGGTCCTCGACTTCATCAGCGACGTGCGCACCCGCATCGTGAACGGCGAGGACCTCCTGGCCCTCGACCCCGGCGGGCTCACGTTCCGCAACGTCGGCACCCGGGCCGACCTCGACGAGTGCCGGCTCTATCTCGCCCGGCTTCGCAGTTACGGGCCGCCCGCGGTGTCGTTCGTGGCCAAATCGGGCACGGGGAAGACCACGCTTCTGGAGAAGGTGATCGGCGAGCTCACCCGGCGGGGCTACCGGGTGGGCACCATCAAGCACGACGCCCACCGGTTCGAGATCGACCACGAGGGCAAGGACTCCTGGCGGCTTACCCGGGCCGGGGCGAGCCCCATGGTGATCTCGTCGGCCGAGAAGCTCGCCATGGTCCACCCCAACGCCCGGGGCGAGATGACCCTGGAGGAGATCATCTACCGGTTCATGACCGAGGTGGACCTGGTGGTGACCGAGGGCTACAAGACCGGGAGCCTGCCCAAGATCGAGGTGCACCGGGCGGCCCGGAGCCCCGAGCTCCTGTGCGCCGCCCCCGACGGCACCATCCGGGACCACCGGCTCATCGCCGTGGTGAGCGACCACCCCTGGAACCTGCCGGTGCCCGTGTTCCCCCTGGACCACCCGGGGCCGGTGTGCGACTTCCTGGAGGAACGCTTCCTGGGCGGGGCGTGAGCCCCCCGAACCCTCCCGTTTGTCCCCTCCTCCTTTGGCCGCGTCTCTCCCCCCATGGGACGCGGTTTCTTTTTTCCCGCCACCCGCCGTTCCCGGGGCCGGCGCCCGCCTCGAGATCCCGACGCCTGACGAGAGTCCACCCGGATCAGTGGCCCCCGCCGTTTCCCCCACCGTACAGCCGCACAAACACCTCCGGCCGCAGAGCGGGTGGGGTGCTGCTCCGGAAGTCCTCGACGTTACGGGTGACGATGCACTCGGCTCCGACAGCCCGCGCGGCCGCGTGGCACACGGCATCTTCGAGGTCGGGCCACGCGGAGGCGAGGGCCGATCGAACCACCTGCTCGTCCACCGGTGCGACCCGGAGGCGCTCCAACAGGTGGGCCGTGATCCTGGGGGCTTCCTCGGCTCCGACCCTTCGCCGGAGCAGGTAGAAGAGGGTGGTTACGCAGTGGGCGGCGATGAACCCTTGCACGTCTTTCCCGGACGCCAGGTCGAGGGCTTTTGCCGAGGCTCCCACGTGGGGCTCCCGGGCGAGAAGAACGTCGAGGACCACATTGAGGTCGAAGAGCACCGCCTTCACCGGTGCTTCTCCTCCCAATGCCTCCCGAGTTCTTCCTCGATCTCCTCGTCCGACCAAGGGGGCTCCGTCCCCCGGCCGGCGCCCAGCAAGGCCCGCGTCCAGTCGTCAAGCCCTTGGAGGGAATCGTCGTTTGCGTCTGCCGCGAGGGCCAGGAACTCCTCCACGGCCTTGGAGAGGGAAATGCCGCGGCTGGCTGCCCAGCGTTTCGCCCTCCTGATCACCTCTTCATCCATGCGCAGGGTAAGCTTTGTCTGCATCGCGGACTCCTGCCCGGGACTCGATGGGGGCCCCGGAACGAGGCCCCGGTTCCCTCCCGTCGGCCGGGGGGTGAGGGGTGTGGCCCCCCTCGGCCGCCGTCCAAGGGGGCGCCTGGCTGACGTAAAAAATCGCGTTCAGGTTACGTCAAACCCGCGGGGGTCGCAATTTCCACCGCGTCTTTTCCTGACTTACCGGTTCAGGCTCCAGTCGTACTCCAGGTACTCGAACGCCATCCGGGCGGCGTTTCGTCGGAGGAACCCCCGGAGCCGTTCGTCGGCCAGGTGGTCGCACAGGAGGTCCACCACCCCGGTGCGGCCCCCGAAGTCGGCCTCGTACCAGCGGAAGATCTGGGACAGGAGCACCCGGCCCTCCTCGGGGATCACGATCACCTCCGAGGAGTTCACGAAACTCCGGGCGGCCTGGTCGAGTTGGGTGTCGATCCGGTCGGCCTCGTAGGCGTCGATGGGGGCGCACGAACGCGACCCGCACACCAGGGCGAAGTGGATCCGGGGGTCCGGGGGCACCACGGCGAAGGCCCGGCGGGGGTCCCGCGCCCCGAACTGCCGGAACGGCCGGAAGGGAGGGCGGGCGTCGCCCCGGAGCACCCCGTGCTCGATGTCGTCGGGGGTGAACCGGTACGGGCCGATCCGGTAGCACACCCGGCGGAACAGTTCCGGCACCTCCTGGACCGACCGCCGGACCCCCAGGGCCACCACCGCGTCCACCACGATGGTGTTGTAGAGGTTCACCCAGAACGCGAGCTTCTCCCGGCGGCCCACCAGGAGGCCGGGGTCGAACGACCGGAGTGCCGCCGCGAGTTCCCTGTACCGGGCGTACTCGGCCGAGGCGCCCAGCCGCTCGTAGTCCACCCGCCCCCGGCGCGTGTCGTAGAACCGGCGGGCCAGGGCCCGCACGGCCGCCATGAGTTCGGCCGCGAGCCGCTCGGGCGCCACCCCTTCGGCCGCGGGCCCGTCGTTGAGTTCCCGCATGGGGGCCACGGCCCCCCGGACCCGGCGCCAGATCCCGGGTCCGGCCCGGTCGTCGCCGTGGAGCCGCTCGGCCAGGTCGATGAACAGGGCCGCGGTCCAGCTGAACCCCTCGGCGCCGTAGCCCGTGCCGTCGAACGAGTCGTAGTACTCCCGGAACCCGAACCGGATGGGGAGCTGCAGGAGGTCCTTTTCCACCGAGTCGGCCTTGAGGGTGTAGCCGTAGCGCCGAAGCCCCTGGGCCAGCATCCAGTTCACGTTGATCCACACCGGCCCGCGCCAGTAGTTCTCCCGGGCGAAGCCCTCTTGTTGGGTGTCGAAGTTGGGAATCGTGAAGCAGTTGCCCTGGTGCAGGCCGCAAAACGACGCGGTGTTGAGCCGTTCGTACAGGGCCCGGGCCTGCTCGGGGGTGGGGGCGCCGGCGTAGAGGGGCAGGAACCCGGCGGCCGTGTCCACCTCGATGGGCCGGTCGGCCACCAGGTCCCAGGCGTCGAAGATGCGGTGCTCGGGGTGCCAGAGCTTCTCCCGCAGGGCCCGTCGGGCGGCCTCGGCCCATTCCAGGGCCTCGCCCGGATCTTCCCCCAGGGCGCGGGCCAGCTCCGCCAGGGCCTCGTCGGCCCGGGCCAGCACCGCGTTGAACAGGGGGTCCTGCACGAGAAACGGGCACTCGGCCCGGATGGCCGCCTCGTCGTAGCGATGCCGCCGGAAGAGGTCCACCAGGAACACGTAGCGGTCGTAGTCGGCGTCGGTGGGCCGCATGGCCGGGTCGACCCCGTGGCCCAGGTCCCTTCTCTCGTAGGGGGGCAGGGTTCCGGGCTCGATCCGGATCCGCGAAAGGGGGTCGTCCCAGGTGGGGGAGTTGTCCATGCCCGACTCCCAGGGGTGGCGGATGTAGACGAGCCCCTCGCCCGCCGGATCGCGCTCCCGGTAGAGGTAGGCGTGTAGGGCCCGGAGCCGGGGGTAGACGCGCTCGAGCCACGGCCGCACGGCCCGGCGGTTCCGGGCGTTTCGCCACACCGCCTCCACGGCGATGGCCAGGACCGGGGGCATGGTGATGCCCGAGGTCAGAATCCCCTCTGGCGCGTCGGGCGACCGGTCGGCCTGCCAGAAGTCGGGTTCCGGGAAGTAGTGGCCCAGCGCTTCGGGGTTGAAGGCGATCTGGGGCACCATGCCGTTTCGCCACTGGGCCCCGAGCAGGCTTTCGATCTCCCGGCACGCCCGGGCCGTGTCGTAGTGGGAGAGCCCGATGGCGATGAACCCCGAGTCCCAGTTCCACTGGTGGGGGTAGAGGCCCGGCGCGGGTTTGGTGTAGGCCCCGGTCCAGTTGGCCTCCAGGATGCCCTTGGCCCGGGTCACGGCGTCGGCGAACAGGCGGGACATGGGGGGCGGGTCAGACCTTTTTCGCCAGGGCGGCCCGGGCGATCCGGGTGACGTACACGGTGACCGCCACGGTGGCCACGAGGCCCACCCCGTAGAGGATCCACTCGGCCGGGGTGCGGGTGCGCCCGCCGGCGCCCAGCCGGGCCAGGTCGCCGGCCAGGGACCCGATGTACACGTACATCGCCGTGCCGGGGAGCATGCCGATCCACGAGGCGAAGAAGTAGTGGCGCAGGCTCACCTGGGTGAGCCCGTAGGCGTAGTTCAGGAGGTTGAAGGGGAACACGGGCGACAGGCGGGTCAGCAGCACGATCTTCCAGCCCTCCCGGGCCACGGCGTCGTCCACGGCCCGGAACCGGGGGTTCCCCTCGATCTTCCGGGCCACCCAGTCCCGGGCCAGGTACCGGCCGATCACGAAGGCGGCCGTGGCCCCCAGGGTGGAGGCCACCGACACGATCGCGGTGCCCTCGATCACCCCGTAGATCGCCCCGGCCCCCAGGGTGATGACCGACCCGGGCACGAAGAACACGGTGGCGGCGACGTAGAGGGCCACGTACACGACCACCCCGGCCGGCCCCATCCGGTCGATCCAGTCCAGGGCGGCCACCAGCCGCTCCTGCACGGGAAACACCCGCACGGCCACCACGGCCGCGACCACGGCCGCGGCCGCGGCGAGGAGTTTGCCGCGCGACGAGCGGGGTCGGGGTGCCGGGGCGGGTTCGGCGGCGGGGTTCGCCATGGAGGCCTCCTTTCCTTCGGTGGGGTCGGGACGGGGTCGCCTACGGCCCGGCGTCGTTCAGGCTCCAGTCGTAGGCGTAGTCGATGGTTCCCCGGAACCCTTTCAGGGCCCGGGCGAGTTCGGGCCGGGCGTAGCGGGTTAGGTGGGCGAGCACCCCGGCCTCGGAGCCCCCGAAGTCCTCCTGGAACCAGTCGTAGATGCTCGAGAGCACCAGCCGGTCGCCCTCGAGCCGGGCCCCCCGGGGGTGGTTCACGTACTCCCGGGCCGCCCGGTCCAGGAGGGCCTCGGTGTTGGCGGCCGTGAACGCCTCGGGCCGGAGGTTGGGGCAGCCGATGCTGGCGCAGTTCACGGCGTAATGGACCCGGTTGTCCCGGAAGATGGGCCTAAGGATCCGGTGCTCGATGTCGTTCAGGGTGAGGTCCACCCCCTCGACCGCAGCGAGCTTGCGGTCCCAGGGGCCCGGCCGGAACCAGCCCGACCGGATGTCCCGGATGCTCTCCACCGGGTAGTTCTCGAGCACCACCCACACCGTCAGCGCGTTATAGAGGTTGATCCAGAAGGCCTTCTGCTCGGCCCGGTTGAGCCGGCCGACCGGCGTGGCCTCGAGCCGGTCCAGGTAGGCCCGTAGATTCGCCCGGTCCGCCGGCGTGACCGCGGCATAGCGCACCCGGTTGACCCCCGAGGGGTGGCCCGTGACGACGTAGGTCCGCAGGAACCGGTCCCAGGCCGAGTGGTCCACGGTCCGGGTGCTTTGGGGGTCGTGGGTCTGCCAGCGGGGCCAGAGTTCGGACTTGGGAGCGGCGGCCCCCAGGCCGGCCCACAGGCACAGGGCGGCCGCCAGGAGGGCGGATCGGATCATCGGCACCTCGCCGGCCCGGTGGGAGGCCGGGCCGTAGGGGGAACGAGAGCGGGCCGGGGATGTTCCCCGGCCCGCACGGCCGTCACCGGGACTTCTCGAGGGCGTTCAGCCCCTCACCCACGGTGAACTCCACCCCGCACTTGGGGCACTTGATGTGGGTTTCCTTTGTGATGGTCTGGCCTCCCTTGGCCTGGGGCCCGGCGCAGCCCACGGCGGCCAGGGCGAACAGGGCGGCGGACAGGATCGCGATGCGTTTCATGGTGCACCTCCTCGTTTCGCGTGCCGGGCGGGATTGCCCGGTGGATGGATTTTGGAACAACGGCCCCCGACCCAGCAGCCTCACTCAATGGGATCCAGTCGATCCCCATGGAACAACAGAGGGAGTTGCCTCCTCGCGTCCCAGCCTCCCCGCTTCCCGCATGTGGCTCCGTGTCCTCCGTGTTCTCCGTGGTTCCCAACAGACGGTCGACGGTTCGTCGCGGTGAAGCGGGTCTCCTTACTCCGGCGCGGGCGTGCAGGCCCGGCCCTTGAGCTGGAACAGGAACCGGAGCACCCCCTTGGTCCGGTCGCTGAAGAGTTTCTCGGCGAAGTAGGCTCCGGCGGCCCGCTTGGAGATCTCCGACAGGGTCGGGTACACGTGGATCGCCCCGGCCACGGTGGAGAGCTTCACCCCGCCCGCCAGGGCCACCACCCACTCGTGGATGAGTTCCCCGGCATGGGCCCCCACGATCTGGCACCCGAGCACCTTGCCCTTGGGGCTCACCAGCACCTTGATCTTGCCGTGGGGCTCGCCCTCGGCCAGGGCCCGGTCGTTCTCGGCGAACCGTTCCTCGAGCACCCGGTACTCCACCCCGGCCTCCCGGGCGCGCTTCTCGTTCAGGCCCACGCTGGCCACCTCGGGGTCGGTGTAGGTGCACCAGGCCACCTTGGTGTAGTCGGCCTTGCGCGGGAGCCGGAGGATCGCGTTGGTGAGCGCGATGCTCCCCTCGTACCCCGCCACGTGGGTGAACGGGAACTTCCCGTTCACGTCCCCGCAGGCGTAGATGTGCTTGACGTTGGTGCGAAGCCGCTCGTCGGTGGGGATGCCCCGGGGTGTGAACTCGACCCCGGCGGCCTCGAGCCCGAGCCCCTCCACGTTGGGCCGTCGGCCGGTGGCCACGAGGAGCGCGTCGGCCTCGATCGTCTCCTCCGGCCCCCCGCCCGCGGCCGGGGCCACGGTGAGCCGGACCCCGTCGCCGTGGGGTTCGGCCCGCACGGCCTTGGTGCCGGTGCGGATCTCCAGGCCCTCGGCCTCGAGCCGCTCCCGCAGGATCTCGGCCACGTCGGGGTCCTCGGGACCTAGGATCCGGTCCAGGAACTCCACCACCGTGACCCGGGCGCCCAGCCGCCCGAACGCCTGGGCGAGCTCGAGGCCGATGGGGCCCCCGCCGAGCACGAGGAGCCGTTCGGGCAGCCGGGTCTGGGCGAAGACGGTCTCGTTGGTCCAGTGGGGCGTGTCGGCGAGCCCCTCCACCGGCGGGAGGGCCGGCCGGGAGCCCGTGGCGATCACCCAGGCCCGGGCCGAGATCGACTCCCCGCCGAGGTCCACGGTGTGGGGGTCCACGAACCGGGCCTCACCGAAGCGTACCTCGGCCCCGAGCCGGCAAAACCGCTCGGGGGAGTCGTGCTCCTGGATCGTCTCGATCACGGCGCGCACCCGGGCCATGACGGCCGCGAGGTCCACGGGGGGGAGATCGAGTTCCGGAAGCCCGAACTCGGCCGCGCGCCGGGCCCGGGCCCATACGCCGGCCGTGCGGATCAGGGTCTTGGAGGGCACGCACCCGTAGTGCAGGCAGTCGCCGCCGAGCCGGTCGGCCTTCTCGATCAGGATCGTCTTGGCCCCGAACTGGGCCGCCCCGGCCGCCACGGTGAGCCCGGCGGCCCCGCCGCCCAGCACACCAAGGTCGTACTCCCGTTGCGCCATGGATCCGCTCTCCTCGTGCAGGGGATGTCTTTCCGGGCCGTTCGTCGGCGGCCGGGCCCGTGCCTTACGCGGCCCGCCGGTCCTCCTCCGCCGCGGTCGGGAATGTACCCTGTGGCGGGAGGATGGCAACCCCGGGCCGGCGGACGGGATCTCCCGTAGGCCGCGGGGCGGCCTGTTTGCGAAACACGGCCAGGGGGCAGGCGCCGGAGCATGCGCTGGTGGGCGGGGCAGGGGGTCTTCCTCCGGCTGTCGGCACCCGAACCGCCGCGCAGGTCAGGCCCCGGGCGGTTGCGTCATGGCCTGCCCGCCTAGACGCGGCGGGTTCCTGGCACGAGCGACGCAGGCACTGCGCGGCGTTCTGAGGGGGCCGCACCCGGCTCTCCGGAAGGCCCCCTGCCCCCGGAACGGGCTCGGGGCGCCCGTGTCAGGTGCCAGAGGACCGAGGACAGGGGACAGGCGGGTTCTGCCCGCTGTCTTCTGAACTCTGACCCCTGGCACGGAAGCGGCTCCCACAGGCGGGGAGAGTTGAGACGCGGAAATCCAGAAGGGTTTCGGCCTCCTAGCGTCCAATCCTCCCAGCCTCCCAGCGGAAGTATGGAAGGATCACGCGGGCCGGGGCCGGTAGGGCAGGGGGAACTCCCGGAGGGCGCCGTTCGCCTCGGCGATATTCCGGCGGTGCGAGGGCGGGCGCTCAGTACGCCACGTACACGTCTGCGCCCTCGAAGAGCCGGATCATCTCGGCGAGCCCCACCGGCTTCACGGCGGGGTCGATCCGGTCCTCGGGGATCTTGTAGAGGAGCATCATGGTGCGGTTGGCGTAGAGTTCCACGCCGTATTTCTCCTTGAGGAGCCGCACGTAGGCCCCGTAGTCCGCGGGAACCCGCTCCAGGGGGACGCCCAGTTGCTCGCTCAGGGACCGTCGCTCCCGCTCGGGCAGCTCGGCCTTGTCCAGGGGCGTGCGGTCCCCGCCGAACAGGCCCCCTTTCTTGATGGCCGTTACCCCGCTCGCGTCGAACAGGATCACCACCCGGTACCCCTTCTGCAGGGCGGCCCACGCCACGTTGGGCACGGCGCAGATCTGGGCGTCGTCGAGCTTGAGCGAGGTCTTGGCGTGGATGAGGAAGGTGTTCTCCGCGGTCGGGGTCTGTGCCGCCGCCGGGGCGGCGGACCCGAGGGCCAGCAGGGCCGCCGCGACCAATCCGAGCATCTTGTTCATGGGGATCTCCTTTCGCCGCCTATTCTACGCAGCAGCTCATGCGGGTGATGTCGCGCCGGAACGCCTGGGCCGCGATCTTGATTGCCTCCGAGTACGTGGGGAACACGTGCACGGTGTCGATCAGGTCGTCCACGGTGAGCCCGAACCGAACAGCCAGCACGGCCTCGTGCACGATCTCGGAGGCGTGGGGGCCCAGGAGGTGGGCGCCCACGACCCGCCCGGTTTCGTGGTGGGCGATCATCTTCACTAGGCCCCGGGTGTCGCTGGCGGCCAGGGCCCGGGGCACCCGTTCCAGGGGCACGGTGCGGCAGGTGCAGGTGCCGTGGCGGGCCATGTACTCGGCCTCGGTGACCCCGACCCAGGCGGCCTCCGGTTCGGTGAACACGGTGAAGGGGACGCTCGCGAGGTCGAGGGGGTTGCCCCCGCCCCCGAAGGCGTTTTCCACCGCGAGTTTTCCCTGCTTGGCGGCCACGGTTTCGAGGCACGGAGGGCCGGCCACGTCGCCGGCGGCCCAGACGTGGGGAACGTTCGTCCGGAGGTGTTCGTCCACCCGCACGAACCCGCCCGCCGCCTCAATCCCCGCGGCTTCCAGGTTCAGGTCCTCGATATTTCCGGTGACCCCGGTGGCCACCAGGATCTCCTCGGCCGCGATGTCCTCGGCCTCCCCTTCACGCTCCAGGGTCAGGCGTCGGCCCCCGGAGGTTCGGTCCACCCGGGTGACCCGGGCGGCGGTGCGAACCTGGATCCCCTCGGCCTCGAGACAGCCGCGGAGCGCCCGGGAGATCTCGGGTTCCGCGGCCGGGAGGATCCGGGCGGCCGCCTCCACCACGGTCACCGTGGCCCCGAACCGGGCGAACATCTGGGCGAACTCGAGGCCCAGGGCCCCGCCGCCGAGCACGGTCAGGCTCCGGGGCAGCCGCTCCATGGCCAGGGCCTCCCGGTTCGTGAGAAACCCGGCCTCGGTGAGCCCCGGGATCGGGGGCACCGGGGTGCGGCAGCCCGTGGCGATCAGAACCTGCTCGGCACGAACCTCGCGCTCCCCGACCCGCAGCACGTGGTCCGAGACGAACGCTCCCCGGCCATCGGCCCAGGTGACGTGGGAGAAGCCCTGGAGCACGTCGCGGTAGTTCGCCGCCCGGGCGCCGGCCACGAGCGCATCCTTTTCCGCGATCGCCCGCCGGAAGTCGAAGGCCGGATTCGAGGCGCCGACGCTCCGGAAGCGCGGATGGCGGGCCCCGTGAAGCGCCGCGGCCGCAGCCAGGAGGTGCTTGGTGGGCATGCACCCCACGTTCACGCAGGTGCCGCCGATGGGGAGCCCCTGGTTCACCAGCAGGGTGCGAACGCCCCGGCGATCGGCCTCGGTGGCCGCGGCAAACCCGGCGGCGCCCCCGCCCAGGATGACGAGATCGAACGTGTCTTCCGGCATCGTGTTGTCCGCTCCTTGTCGCGACGGACGAAGGGGGGCCGGGCCCCAGGCCCCTTGTCCCACACGGCGGTCGTGTGTAAGAGTCTGTGTGAAACCCGGTCCGGAGGAATCGCCATGCCCACGAACCTGGCCGTCGACGACCGACTCCTGGAGGAAGCCCGTAGGCTCGGGGGCCACAAGACCAAGAAGGCCACCGTCACCGAGGCCCTGGAGGAGTACATTCGTCACCGCAGACAGCAACAGATCCTCGAGCTGTTCGGCCAGATCGAATACGATCCGACCTATGACTACAAGGAGCAGCGAGGGCGCCGGTGAGGGTGCTCGTGGACACCTCCGTGTGGTCACTCGCCCTCCGGCGGCCACCCAAGGCGGCCCGCTTCACCCGCGCCTCGGCCCATCGGCGGGGTCTCAGCGTGTTCACTTCGGACAACGACTTCACGCGGTTCCGGGAGCATATCCCGGTGCGGTTGCACTCTCCCCGTTTCCCCTGAGGGAGCGAACCCAGACCCCTTTACCCGATCTCCACCGGCCGGCAGGTCATGGCGCCGCCGTCCACCGGGCAGACCTTGTGGCAGTGGCAGTCGCCCATGCAGTTGCCGGGGTTCACGACCCGGGCCTTCTTTTCGCCGCCCACCGCGACCATCTCGTAGCACCCGCCCAGGCACACCGCCACGCATTTGCCGCAGCCGAGGCACTTCTCGGGATCCACCTCCTGCACGTACATGGGGATCCAGGGCGAGCCGTCCTGGCGGCGGAAGGTGAGGTAGGTCTCCTCGGAGCACAGGCCCCCGGAACAGCAGTCGCTCATCGCGTTTTTCCTCCTTCGGAAACGGACGTGGCCCGGAACCCGGTGGATTCCACGGCCTCGATCAGGATTTCCTGGCTGGTTCGGGCGGGGTCGTAGGTGACCACCGCTTTCTTCTCCCGAAAGCTCACCTCGGCCGCCTGCACCCCCTCGACCTTCTGGAGGGCGGCCTTCACGGCGAAGGTGCAGGCCGCGCAGGTCATCCCCTCCACCCGGAGTATGGCCGTGCGGTTCTCGGCGCAGCCGGCAGGCCGGGGAGATGCCGCCAACGCACCGAAAATGAGCAGCAAAGTGAACAAAGCCTGCCCGATCCTTATCATTCCTTCACCTCCCGCTACGCATCAGCCCATCCACAAGGGCAGGAACCGGGGGAACCAGAACAGGGCTGCGGCGAGCACCGTGGCAATCCACAGGATCACCCGCTGCACCCGAAGCGACGCAGGCGTGCAGCAGGCCTCCCCCCGCCAGGGCCGCCAGTAGGCCCGGTAGAACCCGTAGCCCAGAAACACCACCATCAGCGCCGCGAACCACGGCCGGTAGGGCTCGAGCCGGGCCAGGGCGGCCGCGCCGGTGATCCCGGCGAACACGGCCAGGAGTGGCCCGATGCAGCAGGCCGAGGCCAGCACCGCGGCCGCCACCGCGCCCACGGCGCCCAGGGCGGTTCCGCGGGGGGCGCCGGACCGGGACGCGGCGCAGGGTCCCCCGGAGCGGGTCGAGTCAGCGGTCATGAAGGTCCTCCTCTCCAGACGGGGGGGCCGGGTGTGGCGTGTCGCGGTCGCTCCCAGGGACGTCCGCCTCCAGGGCCTCCAGGATCGGGCAGTCCGCGGCCGCGCCGCCCCGCGCGCAGGCGTCGGCCAGACGGGCCAGGGCGGCGCGCATCCGACCGAGCGCTTGGAGTTTCCGGTCGATGTCCGCCATCTTGGTCAGGGCCCGGGCGCGCACCGCGGCGCAGTTCCCGCCCGGGTCCAGCCTGAGTTCCAGAAGTTCCGCGATTTCCCGCAACGTGAACCCCAGATCCTTGGCCCGGCGGATGAACCGGATCCGGGCCACGGCCTCGGGCGGGTAGGTGCGGCGGCCCGACGGGGGTTTCTCGGGTTGCTCGATCAGGCCCTTTCGCTCGTAGAACCGCACCGTTTCCACCCCCACCCCGGCCGCCTCGGCCACCCGGCCGATGGTGAGTTCGCCGCGGATCCGGTTGGGGCGTTGGAATGGCATGGGACTCTCTCCCGTTTCGATGGGGCACGGCATTGGCGTGTGCCTCGGCGACGCGTCGCCGGTGGGTTGCTCCGGCACTCGCATACCAGCCTACCACCCGTACCTAAGTACGGAAGCAAGGGGGTCGGGAACGTTTTTCTGGCTCGCGCGGTTGCTCACCGCGGTGCACGGATTAGGGTTGCCGTCGAGGGCGAAAACCGGGGCCGGCCCGTCGAGGAAACGCGCCCCTCGGCCGGTGGCCGTAGCGAGATCGGCAACGAAAGACGGAGGTGATCTGGATGATGGGGCACGGACCGATGGGCGGCGCCATGCCGGGGTTCGGGTGGCTCGTGATGATCCTGTTCTGGGGGATCGTGGGCGTGGGCGTGGTGCTGGCGGTGCGTTGGTTCCTGGCGCAGCAGCCGCGCCGGCGGGACGAGACGCCCCTGGAGATCCTTAAGCGCCGCTACGCCGCAGGTGAGATCTCCCGGGAGGAGTACGAACGGATGCGGCGGGACCTCGAAGCGTGACCCTCACGAGGACGCCTGCCGTTCGATCGAGCGACCGGCGGGGGGCGGCTCACCTTCTGGGCGGGTCAATCCGGCCGGAACGCCGGACTGGACGGTGCCGATCGAGTGGACTAAGGTGTGTTAGTCCGGAGGGCAGGAGGTGGAATCATGCGCACCGTCAATATCCACGAGGCGAAGACCCATCTTTCGCGACTGGTTCGGGAGGCCGCCCGGGGAAAGCCTTTCGTCATCGCACGGGCCGGCAAGCCGTTGGTCAAGGTGGTGCCCTACGAAGGAGACGAGACCGCACCCGGGCGGCTGGGTTTCATGCGGGGGGAAATCGACGTGCCGGAGGACTTCGACGAGATGGGCGCGGAGGAGATTGGGGCTCTGTTCGGGGGCGAAGATGAACGATGAGGCTTCTCCTTGACACCCATGTGCTCCTGTGGGCGGCCGGCGCTCCGGAAAGAATTCCTGAACGCTGGCGCCTGCGGCTCGAAAACGGGTCCAACGAACTCGCCTTCAGTTCCGCGAGCATCTGGGAGGTGGTGATCAAGCTGGGGCTGGGGAGGAAGGATTTTCGCGTGGACCCGGAGCGGCTGCGTCGGCGGCTCGTGGGGCATGGGTACGTCGAAGTTCCGGTCACCTCGGATCACGCTTTGGGAGTCTCCGCCCTCCCGGCGCTGCACAGCGACCCGTTCGACCGCATCCTCGTGGCCCAGGCCCGGGTGGAGGGGTTCGGTCTCCTGACGGCAGACCGGAAGCTGCTGCAGTACGGCGAGCCGGTGCTGGACCTGTTCGGGTGTTGATGAATCCTGTGGGGATACAGGGGCAGGATCTTTGGGCCCGCCCAATGGGCGGCAGGCGCCGTTTTCTCGTCCTGACGGCCCGGGCCTTCCCGTCTCAGAGCGCTTCAAGCACGTCCCAAGCGACCCATGGCTCGCGCGACCCACGATCCGAGCCACGCCTTTCCCGCCGCCCGCCCCGCCCTTGAGATTACTCGTGGCATTGAGTAAATTTACTCACTATCATGAGTGCCGTTCCGCTTCCTCCTTTTGAGCGCGGCCAGGCCAAGGTCCTCGCGGCCCGGCTTGCGGAGCCGCGGCGGTTCATGCAGGTGGTCTCCGGCCCCCGCCAGGTCGGCAAGACGACACTTGTGTGTCAGGTGCTGAGCCGGCTCGACCTGCCGACGGTGTTCGTTTCCGCGGACGAACCGGTTCCCGGCGACACCGCATGGCTTGCCGCCCAATGGGAGCGAGGACGGCTCGCCGCTGCTGGCGCGGGGAAGGCCGGAGCGGTTCTGGCTCTCGACGAGATCCAGAAGATCCCCCGGTGGTCCGAGGCCGTAAAGCGACTTTGGGACGAAGACACCCGCGCCGGAACACCGCTCAAGGTCGTCTTGCTAGGCTCCGCGCCGCTCCTCATGCAGCGTGGGCTCACGGAGAGCCTCGCGGGGCGGTTCGAGGTGATCCACCTGCCCCACTGGTCCTACCCCGAGATGCGCACCGCCTTCGGGTTCTCGCCGGACGACTATCTCTATTTCGGCGGTTACCCGGGCGCCGCCCCGCTCGCCGACGACCCGGTACGATGGCGCCGCTATGTGCTGGACGCTCTCGTCGAGACGACCATCGCGCGCGACGTGCTGATGATGACGCGGGTGGATAAACCCGCCTTGCTCCGGCGTGTGTTCGACCTGGGCTGCCGTTACTCGGGGCAGGTCTTGTCCTACACCAAGATGTTGGGCCAGCTTCAGGATGTGGGGAACACGACCACCTTGGCCCACTACCTCGACCTGCTCGGCCGGGCCGGCATGCTCACCGGCCTGCAGAAGTATGCGGCTCGACCCGTGCGGCGAAGAGGCTCGAGCCCAAAGCTCCAGGTGCTGAACACAGCGCTGATGACCGCGATCACAGGCCTGGGGCCGGAAGAGGCCCTGACCGACAGGGAGTTCCGCGGCCGTCTCGTGGAGTCGGCCGTGGGAGCGGATCTCGCCAACGCGTCCGCGGGAGGCGTGTGCCAGTTGTACTACTGGCGCGAGCGCAACCGCGAGGTGGACTTCGTGCTCCGGGCAGGCCGCCGGCTCGTTGCGATCGAGGTCAAGAGCGGCCGCCCCCCCCACGCTCTGCCCGGACTGAGCCATTTTGCCCGAGCCTTCGCGCCGACCCGCACCTTGATCGTGGGGGGAGATGGAATTCCCCTGACAGAGTTCCTCGAAAAGCCCGTGGAGCACTGGTTGGGCCCTTAACAAAGGGCGCCGATCGGCGGTTCGTCCTCGCGCAGGGAGGTTCTGGGCATGCGCACCGTCAACATCCACCAGGCGAAGACCCATCTTTCGCGACGGCTCCGGGAGGCTGCCCGGGTCAGGCCCCGGTGTGGGGGCGGCGTCCACGCCGCGATCCGGGCCGAGGGCCCGGGCCTGGGTTTCCGGCAGGGCGATCAGGACCCCCCCGAGGTTTGAGGGTTCACCTGGTGTTTCGCTCGTTGGCGCTGCAGACGAGCCCGGCCAATACTCTGGCGTCGTGGGAACAGTGCGCCAGGTGGGGCCCCGACGGCGTTGACCCGACCCCTTCCGCTCGGGTATGCACGGGCCCACCTCGGACACCTCTCCCAAGGAGACCCGGGCCCGTGGCGAGCGCTCCCCGTTCCGACATCCACCGCCTGACCGTGCCCCCCGAGGCGCGGGGCGAGAGGCTCGACCGGTTCCTGGCCGGCCGGGACCTGCCCGTGAGCCGATCGCGGCTCCAGGTCTTGATGGCCGAGGGGCGGGTCCGGGTGGACGGCCGGGTGCCCAAGCCGAGCCGGAAGCTCCGGGGGGGCGAGGCGGTGGAGGTGGAGATCCCGCCGCCGGAGCGGTGGGACGTGGAGCCGGAGGAACTGCCGATCCAGGTGATCCACGAGGATCCCTGGCTCGCCGTGGTGGCCAAACCCCGGGGCATGGTGGTGCACCCGGCCCCGGGCCACCGGGGCGGCACCCTGGTGAACGCGCTGCTGCACCGGCTCCGTGACCTTTCGGGGGTGGGCGGGGTGCTCCGGCCGGGCATCGTCCACCGGCTCGACCGGGACACCACGGGGCTCATCGTGGTGGCCAAGGACGACGAGACCCACCGGATGCTCCAGAACCGGTTCCGGGCCCGCTCGGTCGAAAAGGTCTACCTTGCCGTCGTGATCGGCCGGATGCGGGGCGAAGGGGTGATCGACCGGCCCATCGGCCGCCACCCCACGAACCGCAAGAAAATGGCTGTGGACGCCCCCCGGGCCCGGCCGGCGGTCACCCGGTGGCGGGTGCTCTCGGAGCTCCGGGGCGCGACGCTTCTCGAGGTGCGGATCGAGACCGGCCGCACCCACCAGATCCGGGTGCACCTGGCGAGCCTGGGCCGTCCGGTGGCCGGGGACCCCGTGTACGGCGGCGCGGCCCGGGCCCGAGGGGTGGGGGATCCCGAGGCCCGCCGCCTGCTCCTCGCGGCCCCGGCCCAGGCCCTCCACGCCTGGACGCTGGGGTTCGAGCACCCCCGCACGGGGGAGTACGTGCGGTTTACGGCCCCGGTGCCCGAGGACCTGGCCGCGTTGATCCGGGGCCTGGGGGGCGAGGTGCCAACGGGCAATGAACGCAACCTCGGGGAAGGGGCTCGCCCCGCCGGCCGGTCCGCGGCCGATGGAGGCCGGTAGGCGCGGGAGCGGCCGCGTGGCCTCTATCTCCCTCTCCCCCCGGTCGGGGGGAGAGGGGCGGGGTGAGGGGGGGCTAGACCGGGCGGCAGGTGGGCCGCGGTGAGCTCCGCGGTGAACGAGCCCACGATGACCTCGCTTTGGAGCTTCACGGGCATCCGGCGGGCGTCGTCGGTGAGCCAAATGAAAATGCGCGCGCCGGGGCTCTTTTTGAAGATGCCGCCGATCCCCTCGATCTTGGGTTCGATCTTCACCGTGGCGAACCGGCCGGCCGGGGTCTCCACGGTTTCGCGGCCGAGGACCGCGACGGTGCCGGTGACGAGCTTCTTTCCGTCGGTGATGTCAAGATGCACCGGCGCGTCGTCGGGCACCGGGCGCGTGCGGTAGGCGTAGAAGCTCGACAGGGGATCCTGGACCCCCGGCGGGACGAGGAGCTCCTTCTTGAGGTTGCCGTTCCGGAAGTACCGGGACGTGCCCCGCTCCGGATCGAACAGCACCTCCACCTCCCGGGGATCGCCCCAGCCCTCCTTGGCGCGCTTGAAGTAGCGCAGGGGTACCAGGCTCTCCAGGGCCACGGTGGAGTCCACCCGGTTTCGCACGGGGTACAGGGTGTCGATGTAGGGCAGGGTGCGGGCCTCGGCCCGGAACCGCACGGTGCCGCCGGGGCCGGGGAGGACCTCGAGGCTCGCCCGGGCGGCCGGGATCACGCCCCACCGCACCCGAAACTCGAGCCGTTCTTCCACGAGGTCCGCGAGCCGGGGCGGGGGCGGCAGGGCCAGGGCGGACGAGGCGGCGAAACACGCCGCAACCCAAAGGAGAATCGCGCGATGCACCATGGGGCCAGCATACCCGAACCAGGGCCGGGTTCCCAGGCGTGGCTGCGGGCCCCGGGGCTCGGCGCCGTCCCCGGCCTCGTCCACGGGTTCACGACCCGGGGCGCGGGAAGCTTCGCGCCGGAGCCGCCGGCCGGCTGGCCCGGGGCGGCCGGGGGGCGGCGGCTCCGGCTGCTGCGACAGGTCCACGGCGCGGCGGTGGTGCCCCCGGATCACCCGGCGCCCTTCCCCGAGGCCGACGCCTGGGCCGGGGCACCCGGGCCGGGGGTGCTCCTGGGGGTGCGCACGGCCGACTGCGTGCCGGTGATCGCGGTGCACCCCCCGACCCGCCGGGTGGCGGTGATCCACGCCGGATGGCGGGGCACGGCGGCCGGAGTGGTCTCGGCGGCCGTGGGCGCCCTCGGGGCGCCGCCGGGGGAGCTCCTCGCGGCCGTGGGGCCGGCCATCGGGGCGTGCTGCTACGAGGTCGGCGAAGAGGTGGTGGAGGCGCTGGGGCGGGGGCCCTGGGCCCGGCGCCGGAGGGAGCGGTGGTTCGTGGACCTGCGGCGGCGGGTCACGGCGGAACTGGCCAACCTCGGGGTTCCCCCCGCACGCATCGAGTGGGTCGGGGGGTGCACCGGGTGCTCGGGGGCGTTCTTCTCCCACAGGGCCCGGGGCGATACCGGCCGGATGCTGGCGTTCGCCGGATGGGGGGCGCCGTGATCCGGTCGTGGCCCGAGGATCGGCCGATCCGGCTCGTGGGGCTCACGGGCGGGATCGCCACGGGCAAGTCCACGGCCGCCCGGGCGTTCGCGCGGGCGGGGGCCGTGGTGATCGACGCCGACCGGGTGGCCCGCCAGGTGGTGGAGCCCGGCACCGAGGGGCTCGAGGCCGTCCGCGCCGCCTTCGGCGACGGGGTCCTCCGGCCCGACGGGTCGCTGGACCGGGAGGCCCTGGGCCGGATTGTGTTTGCCGACGCCGAGGCCCGGGAGCGGCTCAACCGCATCCTCCACCCCCGCATCCAGGCCGAGGTGGACCGCCGGGTCCGGGAGGCGGTGGCCGCCGACCCGAAGGCCCTGGTGGTGTACGACGTGCCGCTGTTGTTCGAGACCAAGGCCGAGGGCCGGTTCGACCTAGTGGTGGTCGTGTACGTTCCCCCGGAACTCCAACTTCGCCGGCTCATGCTCCGGGACGGCCTGGCCGAAAAGGAGGCCGGGCAGCGGCTCGCCGCCCAGATGTCCATCGACGAGAAGGCCCGGCGGGCCGACGTGGTGCTCGACAACCGCGGGCCGCCCGAGCGCCTGGAGGAGGCCGTGACGGCCTTGGTGAGGCGCATCCGGGCCCACAACCGGCGCTTTTGGGGTTGACAAACGGGGCCGGAACCGCTAGAAAAGCCGCGACTTCGAAACGTTCAGATCCCATCGCCCTTCCGGTCTTCCCCGTCTGGACCCACTCCCAGGGATCGGTAACGCGCCGCAGAGAGCCGATTTCGGCGGATCCAAAACGTCACCAGTTCTGAGTGTTCCGAATCTCCAGCTCCGCCGTGGAGCCGTGCGCATTGCGGTTCCGGCGGGCTCGCCCCGAACGAACACCCATTTCGGTTTTTCCCGACCGCGAACCCGACAACCAACCCATCATCCACACCCATCGAGACCATGAAAAACACCGAACGCAGAGGCGGGCGTCGCAGTGCGCCCCAGGAAGGCACGAAAGCCGTCCCCATGCACCTCCAGGAGCTCAAGGAAAAGCCCATCGCGGAACTCACCGAGATGGCCGAGAACCTGGGCATCGAGGATGCCCACCGGCTCCGGAAGCAGGACCTCATCTTTGCCCTGCTCAAGGCCCAGGTGGAGCAGAACGGGAGCATCTTCGCCGAGGGGACCCTGGAACTCCTGTCCGATGGCTTCGGGTTTTTGCGCTCGCCCGATTACAGCTACCTGCCCGGTCCCGACGACATCTACGTGTCGCCGAGCCAGATCCGGCGGTTCAACCTGCGAACGGGCGACACCGTGGGCGGCCAGATCCGGCCCCCCAAGGACTCGGAGCGGTACTTCGCGCTGCTCAAGGTGGACAGCATCAACGGCGACCCGCCCGAAAAGGCCCGGGCCCGGATGCTGTTCGACAACCTGACGCCCATCTACCCCAACGAGCGCCTGAACCTCGAGGTGGAGACCGACCCCACCAACTACTCGATGCGGATCGTGAACCTGATCGCGCCCATCGGGAAGGGGCAGCGGGGGCTGATCGTGGCGCCGCCCCGCACCGGGAAGACGGTGCTCCTGCAGCAGATCGCCAACGCCATCACCACGAACCACCCCGAGGTGTTCCTCATCGTGCTCCTGATCGACGAGCGGCCCGAGGAGGTCACCGACATGAAGCGGTCGGTGAAGGGGGAGGTGGTGTCGTCCACCTTCGACGAGCAGGCCCAGCGCCACGTGCAGGTGGCCGAGATGGTGATCGAGAAGGCCAAGCGGCTCGTGGAGCACGGCAAGGACGTGGTGATCCTCCTGGACTCCATCACCCGGCTCGCCCGGGCCTACAACACCGTGGTGCCCCACTCGGGCAAGATCCTCTCGGGCGGCGTGGACTCCAACGCCCTGCACAAGCCCAAGCGGTTTTTCGGCGCGGCCCGGAACATCGAGGAGGGCGGAAGCCTTACCATCATCGCCACCGCGCTCATCGACACCGGCAGCCGCATGGACGAGGTGATCTTCGAGGAATTCAAGGGCACCGGCAACATGGAGCTCCACCTCGACCGGCGCCTGGCCGACAAGCGGGTGTTCCCGGCTGTGGACATCCAGCGCTCGGGCACCCGGAAGGAGGACCTCCTGCTTCCGCCCTTCGAGCTCAACCGCGTCTGGGTGCTCCGGAAGGTGCTCTCGCCCCTGAGCCCGGTGGACGCCATGGAGTTCCTGCTCGACAAGATGCGGGGCACCAAGTCGAACGCCGAGTTCCTGGAGAGCATGAGCGAGTGAGATGGCTGGGCAGCGGGGCGGCTGGGCGGCGGGCCGCGCGGCCGGTTCCGGTTTTCCGCTGACCGAAGACCGATGACCGTGGACCGACGACCGCCTCATCGGATGAAGTCCAGCCGGTACCGGCTCCGGATGTACTGGAGGAACCAGCCCACCTCCTCCAGGGCGCGCTTGAACTCGTGCTTCTCCCGGGGGGTGAGCCGCAGGGGGTCGAGGTAGTTGTCGGGGAGGCGGCCCTCGGCGAGATTTCGCACCTGGTGACGCAGCCGGAAGCCGACGAGGGTGGTGAAAGCGTCGTCAAGCCGCTCGGCCTCGGCCGGTGTGATCGCTCCCCGCTCCCGAAGCGCTTCGATCTTGTCCCAGGTGGTGCCCTCCAGGATACCCGCCTCCAGGGCCAGGAGGCTCACCCCCTCGGTCAGGGCGAAGATCCCCGCCTTCTTGAGGTCCACCCGGCCCTTGTGCTTCCCCCGGCGCTCCGTTCGGATCCGGCCGAACCAACCGAGCGGCGGGGGGAACCGCACGATGTTCTTCGCCACCCGGGGGAAGAACAGGCTGTGGCGCCGGGTGAGTTCCAGGATGTGGTCCTTGATGCGGCGCTCCAGCGAGGGGTCGCCCCACAGGGTCCGCAGGTCCTGGAACATCCCGAAGTTCACCATGTTCTCCCCGGTGGGCACCGTGATCCACTGCTCCACCAAGGCCATCCATTCCGAAAGGGTGTGCCGCCATTGGGGGTTCGAGGCCATGGTCCCCCCGGGGCAGGGGGGCACCCCGATCTCCACCAGGGTCTCCACGAGCCGCACGCAAAACCGCTCCACGTCCCACCGGCTGGATTCGTCGAGATCGTCGGCGAACACGGCGGCGCTGTCCTGGTCGGTCCGGAGGGTCTGCTCCCCCCGGCCCTCGCTGCCGAGCACCAGGTAGGCGGCCCGGGGCGGGAGCTTCACGCCCTCGGCCTCCAGGATCTCCGCGGCCTTTCGGGACACCTCATCGTTGAACTGGGAGATGAACCCCACCAGGTCCCGGGTGCCGGCCCCGGCCCTCAGCGCGAACCGCACCATCTCGGGCACCCGGGCGTTCACCCGTTTCAGTTCCTCGAGGGATCGCGCCCGGGTTACCTCGTCGCGCAGGTAGAGCGGGCTGTTCGTTTGGAGCCCGAGGATGTCCGTTCCCGTGACCACCCCCACCATCCGGCCCCCGGCGTCCACCACCAGGAGCCGGTGAATGTTGTGCCGGGCCATGAGGTACACGGCCTCGTAGGCCGGGGCCTGGTCGGCCACGGTGAGAACCGGCGAGCGCATGACCTCGCGCACGGGAATCCCCCCGAGGTTCCCCCCCGACCGGGCCACGAGCCGCCGGAGGTCCCGGTCGGTGAACACCCCCACGGGAACCCCGTTTTCCTCCACCACCACCCCGGAGATCCCCTTCTCGTCCATGATCCGGGCCACCGACACCACGTCGGTGTCGGGGGCGCAGGTCACCACCGGCCCCTTGCAGACTTCCCGAACCGGGGTAAATAGGAGCCCTTCCTCCCGCATGGCGCATCTCCCACTGGAAGCCCGAGGCATCATGGCCGAAACCGGCGGATTTCTCAACGATTTTTCTCGCGGTGACGCCCCAACCCGCGTTGCGTCGCGGCGTCAGGGTTTCGCCGGATCAACCCCACGCTTGTCGGATCAAACGCGATTTATTTTTCGCTTGACGCAGCCGAACAGGGTTTGTACCTTTGTGAGCCTGTGGCGACACGCCGTTTGACCAAGGACCGTTTTCGGGGGGCCGGTCGCCGCCCGGCGCACAGCGGCGGAAAGGAGGGAGAGCCGGGACGAAACGAGGAGGAGGCAGAGAAGTCTGGAGTTTCACGATCACAGGTAAGGAGGGTCATCGCCATGGAGCGAAGTACACAACTCGTCGCCTACTGGAAAGAGAACCTCAAGTACATCTCCATCCTGCTCGCCATCTGGTTCGCCGTGTCCTACTTGGCGGGTATCCTGTTGGTGGACGTGCTCGACCAGATCAAGATCGGCGGGTTCAAGTTGGGGTTCTGGTTCGCGAACCAGGGTTCCGAGATCATATTCGTTATTCTGATCTTCGTCTACGTGAAGTTGATGAACAACTTGGATCGCAAATACGGGGTTCACGAGGACTAGGTTTGACTGGTCCGTTCGGATAAGGAGTGATCCATGGGTATTCTTGGTTGGACTTGGGTAATGGTGGGGATCACCTTCTCCATCTACATCGGCATCGCCATCTGGGCGAAGGCCGCCACCACGGGCGACTTCTACGTCGCGGAAAAGCAGGTGCACCCCATCCTGAACGGCATGGCCACCGGCGCCGACTGGATGAGCGCGGCGTCCTTCATCTCCATGGCCGGCCTCATCGCCTTCCTGGGCCGCGACGGTTCCATGTACCTCATGGGCTGGACCGGCGGATACGTCCTCTTGGCCATGCTCCTCGCGCCGTATCTCCGGAAGTACGGGAAATACACGGTGCCCCAGTTCATCGGCGACCGGTACTACTCCAACACCGCCCGGGCCGTGGCGATCATTTGCGCCATCTTCGTCTCGTTCACCTACGTGTGCGGCCAGATGCGCGGTGTGGGCGTGGTGTTCTCCCGGTTCCTCGAAGTGCCGATCAACACCGGCGTGGTGATCGGCATGGCCATCGTGTTCATCTACGCCGTGCTGGGCGGCATGAAGGGCATCACTTACACCCAGGTGGCCCAGTACTGCGTGCTTATCGTGGCGTACCTTATCCCGGCGATCTTCATCGCCGCCATGCTCACCGGTAACCCCATTCCGCAGCTCGGGTTCGGGAGCAAGATCAGCGCGGGCGGGGCCCAGGTGCTCCACGACGCCTCGGCCCAGGGGAAGTACCTGCTCGATGTGCTGGACCAACTGCACACTGACCTCGGGTTCAAGCAGTACACGATGGGGAACCGGCCCAAGATCGACGTGTTCTTCATCACCTTCGCCCTGATGGTCGGTACGGCAGGACTCCCCCACGTGATCATCCGGTTCTTCACGGTGCCCAAGATCCGCGACGCCCGTTCCTCGGCCGGTTGGGCCCTCGTGTGCATCGCGATCCTCTACACCACGGCCCCGGCCGTGGCCGCCTTCGCCAAGACGAACTTCATCAAGACCGTGCACGGCAAGGCCTACACCGAGGCCCCGAGCTGGTTCAAGAACTGGGAGAAGACGGGTCTCATCGCCTGGCTCGACAAGAACGGCGACGGCATCATGCAGTACGCGCCGGGTGCCCCCTTCAAGGGGAAGCCCAAGTTCAAGGAAGGCGCCAAGGGCAAATACGGCGAGCTCGTCGTGACCAACGCCCCCACGGACTCGAAGAACGAGATCTACGTGGACCGCGACATCATGGTGCTGGCCAACCCCGAGATCGCCAAGCTTCCCAACTGGGTGGTCGCCCTGGTGGCCGCCGGTGGTCTGGCGGCAGCGCTGTCCACGGCGGCCGGGCTGCTGCTCGTGATCGCCTCGTCGCTCTCCCACGACCTCATGAAGGGCATCATCAACCCGGACCTCTCCGAGAAGGCCGAGCTCATGTGGGCCCGGATCGGGGCGGGGCTTGCGGTGGTGATCGCCGGGTGGTTCGGCATCCACCCGCCGGGGTTCGTGGCCCAGGTGGTGGCCTTCGCGTTCGGGCTCGCGGCCTCCTCGTTCTTCCCCGCCATCATCATGGGGGTCTTCAACAAGAAGACGAACAAGGAAGGCGCGATGTGCGGCATGGTGGTGGGTATCGTGTTCACCGCCGCCTACATCATCTACTTCAAGTTCGTGAACCCGGCCGCCAACAACCCGCAGCACTGGTGGTTCGGGATCAGCCCCGAGGGCATCGGCACCGTGGGCATGATCCTCAACTTCATCGTGATGTGGGTGGTGTCGAAGTTCACCCACGAGCCGCCCCAGGAAGTGCAGGAACTCGTGGAAAGCCTGCGCTATCCCCAGGAAGCCCGGTAAGGGTAGCCTGCGGATCCGAGGGCGTGCGGCCGCCGGTTTTCGGCCGGGGCCGCACGCCCTTTTTTTGCGCGTGCGGGATCGGGCAGAATGGGACGGCCAGGCCGCCGGGCGGCCGAGCACCTTCCCGGTGATTGCCGGCCCACCGGCGACCGCAGACCGGAGACCGCGAGACGGAGGTGAAAAACCCATGGCACCGATCAGCCGGCCCATCCGGGCCAGCTTCGGGCTCATCCTCGGCACCGCGGCCGGGGTGAGCCTTTTGACCGGCATCATCCCCTGGGTGCTCGGGATGCTGCTCCCGGTGGATTCCCTTTGGATCCGGATCCAGGTCGGGGGGTACATGAATTTCGTGGCCGCCGTGTGGGCGGTCGTGGGAGCGCTCATCGGGGCTTTCCCCGGGTCGCGTTCGGGCTCGGGCCTTCTGGGCGCGGCCGGGCTCGCCACTGGCCTCACCCTGGCCCGGGCGCTTCCGGACGCCCACTGGACCGTTGTGGCCCTGGGCGCGGCCACGGGTCTGGCCTATGGCTCGGTGGGCGGATTTCTGGTGGGGCGGGTGCTGGAACGGAGCGGCTAGCGGTGCCACCGGAGGTTGGAAAAATTTTTCAGGGTTTCCTCACGCGCTTTTCATCCTCCTCTAATGTGGACAATTTATGATATACTCCGTTGTCCCCAAAGGAGGAACAGCCGTGAGCAACCAGGCCCACACCCCCATGGATCCCCGACGCGCCGCCACCTGGGCCATGCGCCTCCTGCGGCGGCAGGTGCCCGATCCCTCGCCCGAGCAGAAATTGTGGCTTGCGGTGATTGAGCACGCCGTGCGGGACGCCTACGCCGATCCCGAGGCCGACCCGGCCCGGAGGGCCGAGGCCCGGGCCTGGCTCGAGTCGGAGTACTTCACCGACGTGGCCGTGGCCATCGGGCTCCACCCGGGCGAGTCCCGCAAGGTGATCCGGCGGCTGGCCGAGTTTTCCCTGGGCGTGGAGTGGCGGGTGGAACCCCACGAGGCCATCCCGCCGGAACTCCAGGCCGTGGCCCGGATGCGCTCCGATCCCCGGGACAACGACCCCGGGGCGGCCCACAGCGCACCGGCGTAAGCCGGGAACCGCCAGCCGCGGGTAAAAATCGAGGCCGCCGTCGGGCGGCCTCTTTTTGTTCGGAAGCGTCGCCCCCGGCTCAGGTGCCGCCCCCCTCGTCGTCTCCCTCCCCCTCCTCGCCGTAATACTCGCACAGGGCTAAAAGGGCCCCGTCGTCGAGCTTCTCGTGGATCTTCCGGGCAAAGTCGAGCTTTTTCACGTAGGCCTTCCCGGCCTCCGTGGGGTTCGTCTTCTTCTCTCGTGCCATGGTCTCCTCGCGTAGAAAAAGGGGATACGCCGCCGATCTTTCTGATCGGCGGGCAGAACCGCGGGCTAAAGCATCCATAGATTACTATAGCGGTCGTTTAGGGGAAAGCCCGTGAGGAGTCTCTGAGAAGGGCGAGAAAGCGCCGGCCGTCGTCCCACATGTGATCGTTGTTGAAGAACACGAATCCGGCGCGGCCGGAGACGCGGCGGGCCAGAACCTGGAGCTCGACGTCGGCGTACCGGTACCGGTACCCGCCCCGGCCGTGGAGGCGGAGGTACACGGGGTCCGCCGTGACCGGGTCGGCGGCGAAGGGGTCCACGGCGTGGACGAGACCGAGGTCCCGGCAGAGCCCCGCCACGAGGTCCGCCGGCCAGGGCCCCCGGGGCTCCCAGGCCCGCAGGAACCGCTGGGGCCCGATCCCGCCGAAAAACCGCCGGAGGTTCCCCACGTTCTCCGGGGTCGGCCGAAACGAGGCCGGGCACTGGAAGAGCACCGCGGCCGCGCCGAGGGCCAGGGCGGCCTCCCGGGTCACGGCCCACCCCTGGGCCACCTCGGCGGTGGGCCGGAAGAACCCGTACCGGTCGCGGCGCTCGGGCGGCACGGCACGGCCCAGCCGCCGGTACGTGGGGCTCGTGGCCGGGTGGGTCACCACCTGCCAGGCCTTGAGGGCGAACACCGCGCCCTCCGGCGCCTCGGCCCGCCAGCGTCGCAGGGTCTCCACCCGCGGCGGCCGGTAGAAGGTCTGCTGCACCTCCACGGCCCGGAACCGCTCCCAGTACCGGGCCCGGGCCACGGGGAATCCCGAGCATCCAATCCAAAGCGTCTTCACGGCATCCGCTCCGACCCGAACAATCCTACCGGGCCCCCGGAGTGGCGCAAACGAAACCCCCCGGGCCCCTGCAGGGCCCGGGGGGGGCGGGATCTGGCGCCCGGCGATGCGGGTTACGGGCAGTCGATGGAGAAGTCGTCGAACACGGCCGTGGCCAGTTTGTTGTTCTGGTGGGCCGTGACGGCGAGGCCCACATAGACGTCGCCGGACATCGACACCGTCAGGGAGGCGGGGGACCCGCCGTCCATGTACTGCGTAAACGTGGTGCCGTCGGTGGAGTAGTACGCGGTAAACGTGTTGCCCACCTTCCGGAGTCGCAGCCAGTAGGGGAACGATACCGAAAGCGTGTCGCCGGTGCCCTTCGCCATGCCGCCGCTGGTTTCGCGGCCCTGGAGGCGCTGGTTCTTGTTCCCCGGTGTGGCGAACAGGTCGACGAAGCTTGCGGCCGGGTCAAGACTGTCGCGAACCATGATTCCGGCCTTCGACCAAGGGTTCGTGTTAGTCAGGGAAAGAATCTTGACGGTGACCTCGAAGTCGTCGGACGCGGTGAGTCCCGTGCGGTACATGAAGTGGAACTGATCCGACGTGCCCCAGATGTCCGCGCCGCCGCCCTCCACGGTCAGCACGCCCCCGCTCTCCGTGGCGCTCCCCGTTTTCCCGGGTCCGCCGATGTCCACGCTGGTCCACGCCGGGTCGAGGGCGCCGTCGTCAAAGTCGTCGGAGGCGGCCACCGAGCAGGTGGCGGGAAGTACCGTGATGTCCACGGCGTCGGTGCACCTCGGCACGCCGCCGTCCGATGCGGTCACGGTGAGGGTGCCCTCGGAGAGGGCCGTCACCGTGGTGGTCAAGCCGGTGGCCGGGGACACCGTGCCCACCGTTGCGGGCGAGGCCGTCCACGAAACCGTCCCCGTGTTGAACCGGGCCTCCACCGTGGTGGTCTCGCCCACGTGGATCGTGGAGTCGCCGGTGACGTTGACTTCGAGGGTACAGGGGATGGCGTTGATCGTGACCGTGGCCGTGTCGGCGCATCCCGCATCGTCCGAGGCGGTGAAGGTCACCGTGCCGTCGGAGACGCTCGTGAAGTTGACCGAGGTCCCGGTATCCGAGTCCGGATCCACCAGGGAAATGTCGTCCGGGGTCCAGGTGACCGTGCCCACCCCGCCCGTGGCCGTGAGCGAAATCGGGTCGCCCACGGTCACCGAGGCGGGGGGCAACGAGATGGAGAGCCCGCAGTCAACGCTGAGGAGCGTCTCGTCGTCCGAGAACCCGCCCACGGCCCCGGTCCAGTCGGGGCAGGTGCCCGAGGTGTCCCGGGCCGTGATTACGGTGGACCCGGCTCCTACCCCGTGGGCCAGCCCCGTGGCCGGGTCGATCGTGGCCACCGAGGTGTCGCTGGAACTCCACTCGAACGACACCCCGGCCGGAGTGTTGAGCACCGCGAAGGACTGCATATCGCCCGTCGTGATGGAGGGGTTCTGGGGGGAGATGGTCATGCGGTCGCATGGGTCGGTGACCTCGATGGTGGCCCAGGCGAAGCAGTTGTTGGCATCCACCGCCTTGATGCGGGTCACCCCGATCGCTTTGGCCGTGACGAGCCCCGAAGAGTCCACCGAGGCGATGGCGCTGTTCTCGCTCGTCCACTGCACCGTGCCGTCGGCGTTCAACGCGCTGAGCCCCAGGGTGTCGCCGACGTCGACGCTCGCCACAGACGGTGAGATCTCGAGCGTGCAGCAGGCGATGCACAGCTCCTCGTTCTCGCCGCTCTGGTTCAAGGTGTAGTTGTACCAGATCTCGGGGGTGCCGCTCCCGGAGTATCCCCGCTCGGCCGTGATCGCCCCGAAGATCGAGGGGCTCCCGGAGAACTCCGCGGCCCCGTCCAGGTAGATGCCCCCGTTGATGTTGATCGAGGAGAGGGTGACGTCAAACCGGTTACCGGAAGGATCTGGCCGGATCGGCAGATCGTCCTCCGTGATCGGGAAGGCCGGATCCAAAACGTACCCGT
Source organism: Deferrisoma palaeochoriense (assembly GCF_054656955.1). Classification (NCBI taxonomy): domain Bacteria; kingdom Pseudomonadati; phylum Thermodesulfobacteriota; class Deferrisomatia; order Deferrisomatales; family Deferrisomataceae; genus Deferrisoma; species Deferrisoma palaeochoriense. The sequence continues at coordinate 21,926 of NZ_BAAHXI010000006.1, read as the reverse complement.
ACTCCGTATCCACTTCGGGCGGGGTCTTGACGTTCAGGTTGAATCCCCCGCCGCCGCCGGCGAAGTCCACGGACCCGGCGATGTAGATGATGCCCTCGGTATAGAAGTTGTTCCCCAGCGAGAAGCTCGGCAGGTCGGTCAGAGCCGCCTTGTCGATCTCCGCCCCCGTTTTCGACGGCGGGGCCGTGGTGGTGCCGAAGGTGTCGATGAAGATGTACTCGCCGTCGTGGTATCCATTGCCCTGGCCCGGGCTAGGCAGGTCGAGCAGGGTCTGGAGGTCGGACACCGTGACGTTGCTGGCGGGATTGCGGAGTTGCCCCCCGGGCAGGGTGTACCAGTACACGCCCCGCTGCTGGGCCAGGGCCTTCATGGTGTCGTAGTCGAGCTCCCGGAGCATCTCGCTGATCTTCTCGTAAGAGATGTTCCGGAAGTAGTTGCCGTAGATGTCTCCCAGGAAATCCCCTTCGTTCCCGGTGAGGAACGGCCGGTCGAGGTCGTCAGGGTTGGTGTTCGGCACGGGGGCGCCGCTTCGCTGGATGAAGTTGCCGCCGGAGCCGTCCACCTTCTTCCCGGCGTAGAGGTCGAAGAACCGGTCGGAGTTCTTGGAGCCGGTGTACCTGCTCCCGTTCAGGGCGGCGGAGGAACTCTTCTCGATGAACTTGGGCGTGGAGGCCAGTTCCACGTCGCCCCGGATCACCACGTCGCCCCAGTGGATCTTGAAGTTCCCGTCCCAGGTTCCGCCGCCGCCCGAGGTGATAGCGTTGGGGAAGCAGATGGGCAGGGGCACGGTGAGGTTGAACGCCTTCTGGCAGTCGTGGGTGCCGGTGATCGCGGCGAGGGTGGTCCCCACCGACAGGGTCTGGCGGTGGTCGTCGCCGGAGTCGGTGGGGTCGCGGTAACCGGCGAACACCCGCACGGTCTTGCCCGAGGGGTAGGTCAGCACCCCGTCGAGTTCCGTGGCCGTTTCGTTGGCCTCCAGGGGAAGCCCGGCCACCGACCGGAAGTAAAGGGGCGGCGACGCCGTGGCCGGGTAGGGATCGAGGTCCACCTCCTCCCGGTCTAGGTAGTCCACGACGCCGTCATCGTCGGTGTCGGCCAGGGTGTAGACCTCCACCGCGTCGTAGAGCCGCTGGGGCTGCCACTGGCAGTCCTCGACCTCGAAGTAGAGGGCGTCGATGTTCGCGATGCAGCTCACCTGGCCGGCCCCGTTCCCCACCTCGGTGGCGTACGCGGAGTCGGGGAACACCCGGAGTTCCACGCACTCGCTCGTAACCTCGATCGTCACGGGCCCGCACGTGCCGAGCACCTTGGTGGGATCGGCCGGGTCCAGGTACTCGGCCGTCACGGTGAGCACGTCGCCGTTTCTCGCGTTCCCCAGGTACAGATCGGCAGAGGCCGTGGACGACGGACCTCCCGAGAGCGTCACCGTGGTTTCCGTCGCGATGGCCGAGGGGCTGAACGAGCCGTCCCCGCCGGTGGAGGTGACCGTGAGTTTCACCGGCTGGCCGTCGCGGTTGCACCCGCTCACCGTGATGGTGGTCGCCCCGGAGCACTGGGTCAGGGTGGCCGGCGCCGCGGTGAGCTGGCAGTCCACGCAGGCCTCGAGGGTCAGCGTGTTCGGCCCCAGGGTGGCCTTGGGCGTGCCGCCGTCCTCCAGGGTCAGGGTGAGCTGGGGATGGATCTGTTTCCCGGCCTGCGGGCCCAGGGTGCAGTCGGGCGGGGTGTAGGTGACCTGGTAGTCGGGCGGGGTCGCCGTTGTGGTGATGGCCGCCGGGGTCACCGCCCCCTGGTCGTCGGGGTTGTTGGGCGAGGAGGTGTCGTTCGTGAGGCCCGGGGTCACGTGGTACCCGCCGCCCAGGGCGTAGATCGGGTTCTGGTAGCAGTCGAACACCCGGAACGTGTCGCTCACCGCCGGGCTCGGGCAGTCGGTGTGGGTCGTCCCCGCGATGTTCCCGGTGAGGGTCCCGAGAGTCTTGGGTGGCCAGGGGCGAAACGTCATGCCGAACCGCCACGTGTTGGCGGCCGGGGTCTCGGTGATGTCGTGGTCGTTTTCGTCGATGGCCGTGATGCCGTCGGTGAGCCAGGCTGGGGCGTTGGCATTCCGGACGAACAGCCGGAAGTACCCGTTCACGTCCTGGGGCGCGCCGTAGGGCCCGGTGTCAGGGGCCGTGACCGTGAAGGTCTGGCCGGTGGAGGTAAATGACGAGGGGTCCACGTCGCCGAACGTGGCCCCGGTGCCGTCCACCGCCTCGAACGAGAGCGGGGTCGTCGTGTCGGGGTCCACCTCGTTGCCGCACTGGTCGTAGGCCCGGGCCCGGAACGTGAACGATCCGGCGGCCGAGCAGGTCTCGTCGGAGGTGTCGATCCAGGCGCCCCCGTCGGCCGGTCCGTGGGGGATCTCGGTGAGTTCCACCCGCACGGGGTCCCCGGGCTCGAACGATACCGGCACGGAGTTGATCAGGGTGAAGCTCGCCGGGCCGGTGGGGCGGCAGTCCACCACGGCCTGGGCCGACACCGCGATCGTTTTCGCCGTTCCCGTGTAGTACACGGTGACCGAGGCGTCGCCGTTGGAGTCGGTGGTGGCCGTGGCCGAGAGGGCCGAGCCGCCGCTCACGAACGAGGCGCCCGAGGCGGCCGGCAGGCTGAAGGCCACCGTGGTCCCCGCCACCGGGTCGCCGTACTGGTCGGTCACGTTCACCTTGATGTCGGAGCTGGCCGGGCACGCCGGGTTCGTGGGGTCGGCGTTGATGGTGAGCCGGCCGCAGGTGTTGGCGTAGAGGTTCCGGGGGGTGACCCGGGTGGTGAAGGTGCGTCGGCGGTACCCGTCGGTCACCGTGACGTCGGAGGCCGACGGGTCGCCCGAGGAGTCGTAGCTCCCCACCGTGCCGGCCGGGTACACGAACGAGGCCGAATAGCGGGGGTCCTTGTTCCGGGTTCTCAGGGTGAGCTCGATCTCGACCGAGCGCACCCGAGCCCGCTCGGTCTCGTCCAGGACGTAGGGGGGCGTGGGGTTACTGGGAATCGGGTTTCCGTTGTGGTCGTAATAGCGGAACACCAGGTTCTCGACCCGGGCGGCCACCGCCTCGAACCTCGGGGTGCCCGTGTCGTCGGGGGTGATGCGGTAGAGGGTGTAGGGCGGGCCGGAGAGGACGAGGGGGATCGCCAGGTCGAAGGCCTCGGTGGCCTCCACCTCGCGGTCGCCGTCCGCGTCGAAAAAGGCCCGCACCGTCCGGGATGCCTTCGCCACCGCCGGATTGTCGCCCACCCGCTCGGTGGCCGCGCCCGAGGGCTTGGAGAGGGCGTAGGTCACGATCTCGGAGGCCGTCACGACCCCCTTGTCCGAGTCCCGGTAGGGGTCGTCGTACTGCAGCGTCAGGTAGTGGTCGGAGGCCGCCAGGATCACCTGCCCGCGCATGGATACGGTGGTGCCGACGGCGGGCGCGAACGCCCCGGTCTGCTGGATGGCCTTGACCATCAGGTCCTCGGCCATGCGGGCCTCCTGCTGGAGCCGCAGCACCTCGTCCTGGGTGGAGTAGGTGCGCTGCTGGGCCACGAAGAACTGGTAGAGCCCCGCCAGAAGGATCAAGGCCACGGCCATCGTGACCAAGAGCTCGACCAGAGTAAAACCCCTTCGGTACCGCATGATCCCACCTCCTCAGGTGTGGGCCCCTACTCCTCGCGCCAGGCCGCCCGCTCGATGCTGTAGATGCTCGGCACGTAGGGCGGCCAGTAGTCCTGGTTCAAAAACCCCGTGTCCCATCCGAAGAATCGGGCTGGCGGACTGTAGACGTCGCCCGTGCCGCTGCCGCAGCACCGGAACTCCGCCGTGGCCTGCTGGCTGAACCAGAGGTTGATGAGGCACCCCGTGATGTGGCACTCGTCCCCGGACCAGTTCTCGATGAACCGGGGGAAGTTGTGGATGCCCGCCTCCTCGCCCGAGCCGCCGCCCGACCGGAAGTCGAACCGACCGGTGAAGAACGCGGCGTTGAACCCCGAGTTGCTCGCGCCGTTCTTCGTGTAGGCGCCCCCGGTCTGGCCGAACTGGCTTGGGCCCCAGTTGTTGGAAAGGAGCGTCACGGCGTCGGACACGATGGCGAGCCCCCCGGGGCCCGCCGGCGCGTCCCCCGCCCCCGGGGAGGTGACGTTGAGGTCGCCGTCGATGTACACGGGGTTGTCGGTGACGAGGCTCGTGCGGGTGACCAGCGTGGGGGAGGCGCCGTCTTGCCGGTCGTTGAGTTGCCTCGTGCGGCCCGCCCGGGAGCCCACGATCTTGACGGCCTGGAGGTTCCCGGCGCCGGTTCCCGTGGCGAGCCCCCCGCCGGAGAGGGACCGGCTCACGTAGATCAAAAGGCTTCGGCCGTCCCCCAGGGGGTCGACGCTGCTGTCGAAGGCCCCGTTGTCCGACCAGTCCAGGTAGTCCCGGTACCAGAGCTCCAGGCGCTGGAGGTCGATCACCGTGAGGTCCACCTCCTTGTTCTCCCGGGGGTCCTCCCGTTCCAGGATGCAGGGGTAATAGGGGTTCATGTTGCCCCGCGTGCCGTCGTAAGGGCCGCCCCCGGTCTCGTCCGCCGTGACGGGGGCCTCGGGGGAGTAGACGATCGTGCCGGGGATGAGGTCGGCCACGGTGGCGGCGCTGGTGCCGTCGGCCCGCACCTTGGCCCCGGCGGGCCAGGCCGCGAAATTGACCGGGTTCCCCAGGCCGTCCACCTGGTAGTTGGTGACGAGGTCGGTCACGTCCTCTTGGGCGCCGCCGTGGGGCGTGAAGTAGATTTTCAGGGCCCCGGCCACCACCACGATCTTCATGCCGTCCACGCCCGGCTTCTTGGGATCGTCGGCCGCGTCCTCGTAGAAGGCGTCGCGGGTGAGGGTTTGGTACGAGGCGCTCGGCATCCGGTCCACCCCGACCCGCACGTGGAAAGTGCCGGCCGTGTCTACAAACCGCCCTTCCTCGGCGGCGGCGTTGGCCGCCGTGATGTCGGTGTTGATCTGCTCGCAGTCGGCCGAGGTCACCGGGATGGTGGGCGGGGAGGTGAGGTTGCGGACCCGCACGTACACGGGCCCCGACGAGCGGCTCCCTACCGTGTTGTTCTCGTACAGGTACTCCCCGTAGCGGATCTCGCCGTGAACCGTGAGGATGTTGGGGGCCCCGAACCCGGCCCCCTCGGCGTAGTCCTGGAACCAGATGCCGCCCCCGGTTCCGGGCGCGAAGTAGAGGCTGCCGTTCGTGTGGACCCGTCCCCAGGAGCGCATGGTGGGCCCCGGGTGCCAGGAGAGGTCGTCCTCGAAGAAGATGTAGTACTGGACCAGCGGGGTCTCGAGCACCCGCACGGTTTCGCCCATGGCCTCGCTGCCAAGGTCGCCCGTGGCCCGGGCCTCCACCTGGTACTCGTAGGCGAAGTGGACGATCTGCTGGTTGTTCTCGACCGTGGTGAACAGAAAGGGCTCCGGCTCGGCCCCCGGGTTGGAGGGGTCGAGGGAGTTGATGATCCGGAACTCTGTGGTGAACCCGTTGAACGGGTTGTCGTAGGGGTCCCCCGCCGCGGTGGAGGGCTCGGTCCAGTCCACCGTGAGCCCCGGGGCGAAGGGTCGCAGTTCGTCGCGGAACGCCGCCATGACCCGGCCCGCGCCCACCTCGAGGGCGGCCTCGGCCGCGTAAAACGCCTCCTTGCTGGTCCGCTGGTTTCGGGCGAGTTGGGTGTCCAGGGTGGCGTTGAGGAGGCTCCCGGCCCCCAGGAGGGAAAGGAGCGCCAGGATCACCAAGGCCGCCACGAGCACGGTGCCCCGGTCCGGCCTTCTCTTGGGTGTGGGTTTCCGGCGTCCCATGGTCACTGCCTCCGGTGCACGAGGCTTTCCAGGTGGACCTTCCGGGTCGTGCCGAACCGGTCGGTCCAGGAGCACTCCACCGCGATCCGGGCGAAGTTGGTCTGGCCCGAGATGGCGATCGGTTCCACGGTCCAGACCCGGTCGATGGTGAACCCGGTTCCTTCCACCGTCACCGTATCGGTCGCGCCAAACACGCCGTCGCCGGCCGCGCCGTCGCCGTGGGCCCCGTCGTCGTACATCACCTCGTACACCGCGCCGTTCGAGGTGGTGAGCGTTGTGCCGCCGTTCGAGCCCGAAAGGAGCCCGGCCACGGTCTTGAGGGTCCCGCCGTCGTCCACCGAGGTGAACGAGGGGTTCGTGCTGATCAGGTAGTCGAAGTCGAACACGCTGAACCGGTCGCCCCGTTCCGAGGTGGCGTAGGAACGCAACTGCTCCATCTTTTCCTGGGCCGCCACGGTGGCGGCGGAGAGGAGGTGGCTGTAGGAGTTCGCCCGCACGTAGGTGATGCTCATCTTGGCCACGGCCAGTAGCCCGATGGCCAGCACCACCAGGGCCACCAGGGTCTCGACCAGGGTAAACCCCCCGTCCCGGCGTCCCCGCGTCCAACGATTCCACCGGGCCCCCATCACATCTCCTCCCACGACGACGAGGCCGTGTCGTAGCGGTAGAGGACGACCTGGCCGGCCCGGGTCACCTCCACGGCCCGCAGGCGGTCGTTTCGCACCCCCTTGTCGCCCGACGGCATGAGGTAGAAGGCGCCGGGCTGGGTCAGGAGGCCGTTGGGCAGGAAGGTGGCCCGGCTGTTCGGGAACGTCACGGCCGAGGTGAGGGTGGAACCGTCCACCCCGGTTACGGAGTTGTAATCGAGCTTCACGTTGGGGAACTCGGTGGCGAGGGAGATCGTCTTGACCACGGTGTTGGCGGTGGACCAGTTGTTGTCGTCGTCCTCGTACACCGTGATCGTCTGGGCGGTCCCGGCGTCGAACACCACGTGGTGGGTTTTGTTCTTGGCGATGGCCCGCATCCGGGCCAGGTTCATCTCGGTGGCGAGCGCCTTGGCCGCCCGGTCCACCCGGTATTTGGGAATGGTCTTGAGGATGCCCGGGGTCACGACGAGCCCCAGGATGCCGATGACGGCGATGGTGATCATGAGCTCCACCAGGGTGAAGCCCCGGCGGCGGTGTGCCCTCATGGCTTCGTTCCTCCCCGGACCGTGGGGTGTTCACCCCCGGATACCGTGCAAGCCGCGTTCCGTTTCAGGCCCGGCGCGAGCACCGGTTCCTCGGGGTCGGGCGGGGTGACCGCGAGGACCTCGAGCGCCGTGGTGCGGCCGGCCGCGACCAGGGCCGCCCCGGCCTCCCGCAGGGTGCGCATGCCCCCGGCCCGGGCCAGGGCCCGCAGGTGGGCCGTGGGCCGGGTCTGGTGGATCGCCTCGGCCAGGTCCGGCGTCACCGAGAGCACCTCGTAGACCCCGGTGCGGCCCAGGTACCCGGTGCGGCGGCACCGGGGGCAGCCCTCGCCCCTCCGCTCGGCGGTGTCGGCCGAAAGCCCCAGAGCCTCGGCGTGGGCCGGCTCGAGGGGCCGGAGTTCCGCACAATGGGGGCACGGGGTGCGCACGAGCCGCTGGGCCAGCACCCCGAGCAGGGTCGAGGACAGGAGGTAGGGCTCCACCCCCATGTCGAGGAGCCGGGTCACGGCGCTCGGGGCGTCGTTGGTGTGAACCGTGGAGAGCACGAGATGCCCGGTGAGCGACGCCTGGATCGCCATCCGGGCGGTCTCGGCGTCGCGGATCTCCCCCACCATGATGACGTCCGGGTCCTGCCGGAGCAGCGTCCGCAGGGCCGACGCGAAGGTGAGCCCGATCTGGGGCTGGACCCCCACCTGGTTGAAGGCCTCGACCACGTTCTCTATGGGGTCCTCCACCGTGGAGACGTTGCGGGCCTCGGTGGCGAGCCGGCGAAGCGCGGCGTACAGGGTGGTGGTTTTGCCCGAGCCCGTGGGCCCGGTCACGAGCACCAGGCCGTGGGGCCGCGCCAGGAACCCCTCGACCGCCTCGAGATCCCGGCCCTCGAGCCCCAGGTCGGGCAGATCGTTCTCCAGGATCTGGGGGTCGAAGATCCGCAAGACCACCTTTTCCCCGAAGGCCACGGGAAGGGTCGAGACCCGCAGTTCCACCGACCGGCCCTCGTGCTCGGTCTTGATGCGGCCGTCCTGGGGCAGGCGCTTTTCGGCGATGTCCATGCGGGCCAGGGTCTTGAGGCGCGACACGATGGCCCCGTGGACCCGGCGGGAGAACCGGTGCACCGTGTGGAGCACCCCGTCGATCCGAAGCCGCACCGTGGACTGCTCGCGCTTGGGCTCGATGTGGATGTCGCTCGCCCGCTGATCCAGGGCGTAGCGGAGCAGGTGGTCCACGGCCCGCACGATGTGGCTGTCGGCCGAATCGAGGTCGGCCTCGGGCCGCATCCGGAAGAACTGCTCCAGGTTCTGAAGGTCCGGCAGTTCCCCGAGGTCCCGCTCGGCCGCGGCCACCGAGGTCTGGAACCCGTAGATCTCCCGGATGAGCCGCAGGATCTCCCGCCGGGCCGCCAGATGCACGGCGAGCCGGCGGCCGAGCCGCTGGCGCACGGTGTCGAGGGCCGCCACGTCGAAGGGGTCGGCTACGGCCACGGGCACCGGGTCGGCCTTGGGATCCAACACGAGCACGGCGTGGCGCCGGGCAAACGCCCGGGGCAGGCACCGCACGATGGCCGCGGCGTCGAGCTTGAGGGGGTCGATCTGGATTCGGGGCACCCCGGCTGCCCGGGCGATCCCCTCGAGCACCCGGTCGGCGTCGAGGGGGCGGTCGGCCCCCGGGGGGACGAGGCCGAAGGAGAGCAGGAGCTCCACGGGGTCGGCCCCCAGGTCCGGCCCCAGGCGCCGGCGGAGCGCGGCCTCCTGGATCGAGGCCCGCTCGCGCACGTACCGGGCCTGGGTCTCCGTCAAAAGCCCCGGCCGGAGGCAGACCTCCACCAGGAACGCCACGTCGAGAACGCCCCGGGCGGGCACCTCGGGTTCGGGTCGGCACGGGTCCTGCAACAGCGAATCTCCTTGTCCCGAATCGGGGTCGTCTGCTAAGAAACCCCGGCGGCCCCTTCTCGAAGGGCGGACGAATGCCGAGCGGCTTCGTCCAGGCGGAACCGGCAAGCCCCGGGACCGACCGGAAGCGCTCGGACGGCGACGCGGGGCCCGGTATGCTACCCGGCCCCGGGGCCGGGGGCCAGGGGCGGCCCGCCGTTCCCCACACGGATCGGCACGGCGAACGGAAAACTCAAGGCGGCGGGGCGGAAAGGAGTCGGCGGGTTGCGGCGTTGGAGCGCGGTGGTCGGGGGGCTGTGTCTGGGGATCGCGGCCTGCGCCGGCTCGGCCCCGGTGCGGAAGGCGGGGGGGCCGGCGCCGGTGCCGGGCCGGAATACGGTGATCTCGGCGGGGCCCGCCGTCCCCGAGGCGCCGGCCACCGGGCCGGTCGCGGCCTCGGCCGAACCCCACAGCGAAACCCCAGCGCCCAACCCCGTGGGGGAGTCGCCTCCGGCTCCGGCCGGTTCCCCCCCGGCCCCCCCTGCGCCCAAACCGGTCGCCGGGGAGGCGCGCCGCCCCGCCCCCGCGCCCGAAGTGGCGGAATCCTCCCCTCCCGCTCCCCCTGGCGCTCGGCTGTTGCCCGAGGACGAAGGGGCCCCTCCCGCCGGGGCCCCGAGGGAATCCGCGACGGCGCCGTCCGCGCCGGAAGCGGTCGCGGCGGCCGAGCCGGAGGCGCCCCCGGGCCTGCCCATCCCCGACCATCCGGCCGTGTCGGCCCTGTTGGACGAGTTCTCGGGCGCCCGGCGGCGGAGTCTGGAGATCGCGTTCGAGCGGGGCGAGCGGTACCTGCCCATGATCCGGCGGATCCTGGCCGAGGAGGGGCTGCCGGAGGAGCTCGCCTATCTCGCCCTCGTGGAGAGCCATTTCGAGCCCGACGCCCGGTCCCCGGCCGGGGCGGTGGGCATGTGGCAGTTCATCGAGACCACGGCCCGGGCGAGCGGGCTTCGGGTGGACTGGTGGGTGGACGAGCGGCTCGATCCGGAACTGGCCACCCGGGCGGCGGCCCACCACCTCCGGGAACTCTACGAGCAGTTCGGGGACTGGGAGCTTGCGCTTGCGGCGTATAACGCGGGGCCGGGCGCCGTGGGCCGGGCCCTGCGGCGCTGCGGCGCCACCGACTTCTGGGGGCTCGCGGCGGCCGGGGAGCTGCGCAGCGAAACCTGCCGGTACGTGCCCAAGTTCTACGCGGCCGTGGCCATCGCCCGGGAGCCCGAGACCTACGGGCTTTCGTGGCGGCGGGACGTGGAGCCGTGGGACTACGACACGGTCTGGGTGGAGGCCCCGGTGGATCTCGCGACCGCGGCCCGGGCGGCCGGGGTGGGCCGTCGAAGCCTCGCGGAGCTCAACCCGGCCCTTCTGCGGGGCTGCACTCCGCCTGGGACCGGCGGCGCATACCCCCTGCGGGTGCCGCCGGGCCGTGGGGCCCTGGTGGCCGAGGCGTTGGAACGCCTGCCCCCGGAACAGCGGCTCTCCTTCGAGCGCTACCGGGTGCGGCCGGGGGACACCCTGTGGGGCATCGCCCGGCGGTTCGACACCCGGGTGGCGGCCATATCGGAGCTGAACCGGATCCGGTCGGCCCGGAGCCTCCGCCCGGGCCAGGAACTGGTCGTGCCCGTGCCCCGCGGGTTCAAGCCCCGGCGCCGGCCGGCCGATACGGTGGCCGCCGCCGACGGCTACCGCGTGAAGCCCGGGGACACGCTGTGGGGGATCGCCCGGCGGTTTGGAACCTCGGTGGACGAGTTGCGGCGGTGGAACGGGTTGGGCCGCTCGTCGCTTCTTCGGCCCGGGCAGGTGCTTCGGGTCCGGCCCGAACGGGTGGCCTCTAGCGCGGTCCACGTGGTGGAGCCCGGGGACACGCTGTGGGGCATCGCCCGCCGGTACGGGGTGGAGCTCTCGGATCTCCTGGATCTCAACGGATGGGGGGCCGACCGGGTGCTTCGGCCCGGCGACGAGGTCCGGGTGCCGGCCGGGGCGTCCGGCGGATGACCGGGTGTTCTCGTTGACACAAGCCCCGGCGTTCTGCTAGAAAACGCCGGACTTTCGGCCATGTGGGGTGGCCTGGGGCGCTCTTTTTCGTTTCTTGATCTTTTGGTTTCGGGGGCCGGCCCGAGGGCCGGTGCTGCTAGATGAAACCGCGGCTGGGTTTCGGTCGCGGCAGGTTGCGGAGGAACGGACGGGACGCATGCCCCAGCCCCGGCTTTCCCTTGTTGCGCTTCTCGCCTGGGCCGCCCTGGCGCCGGCCGGCGTGCGGGCCGCCACCTGGTCCGTGGACGCCACGATCTCGGACGAGCGGAAAACCGAGGTCACGGCCGAAGGCAGCGAGTCCACCGAGACGGTGGACCAGTCCTACTCGATTTCCTACGAGCTTCCCCTCCATTCCGATCTCGCCTTCTCCGTCGAACTCGGCCTGGACATCACCGACGAGATCAACGAGCCGGGGTACGACACCCGCCAGGTGGATCCCTCGGTGGATCTGGAGTTCCAGGGGCCGTGGTGGACCCTGACCGGGAGCTGGGAAACCTCTGTGAAGTCGTCCCACGACCCGGCCGAGGAGACCACCCGCGACGACTCCTGGAGCGCGGAACTGACCATGGAGCCCGAGGGCGATGCGCTCCCGGACCTGAGCTTTACCTTCCAGCGCGATCTCTCCAAGGAAGGGGGCGTCACCCAGACCGTGGACACCTCGCGCGAGGCCAGCCTCGACTACGCCTTCTGGGACCTTCTGGAACTCTCCTTCGACATCCAGCGCGACGACACCGACGACCGGATCAACCCCGACTCCGACACCGAGGACCGCCAGTACAGCTTCGACATCTCGTTCGACCGGGAGTTCGGCGAGCGGTTCAAGCTGGAGGCCCAGTGGACCAACGAGCGCCAGCAGAGCCTCACGCTGGCCGACGACGGAGACATCCTGGAGCGGGACGACAGCCTGAAAAACAACGTCCAAGTCCAGGCCACGTTCACCCCGCTGGACGATCTGGAGTTGAGCCTCGACCGGGAGATCGACTGGGACAAGGACCTGGAGCTGGCCACCCCGGTCGACGTGACGGATACCTGGACCGGGGAGGTGAGTTACGGCCGCTCCCTCACCGAGACGATCGACATCGACCTGAGCTACTCCGACGAGCGTAAGGACACCCGGGGGGCCGATCCGGGGTCCTACGCGATCACCCGGGACTATTCCGCCGCGATCGACTTCAGCCCCCTGGAGAACCTGACGATCTCCCCCTCGTTCGACCGGAGCGACAAGGACGAATGGTTCGACGACCCGGCCGAACCCAAGGACGAGTCGGTGGACGACACCTGGGAGATCCAACTGGACGCCTCGGTGTGGGACGACCAGGTCCAGCTTTCCCTGACCCGCACCTGGAACAAGACCACGGAGCAGGGCGACCGCACCACCGACGAGCGAAAGTGGGACGTGGAGTTCACGATCGCTTACGAGGGGGTGCCGGGCCTCACCTTGGAGCCGGACTACACCTACACCGAGGACGAGGACCTCCTGACGGAGCAGACGGACATCGAGCGCCAGTGGGAGGTGGGGATCCAGTACGAGCTCACGCTCGGGGACGTGACCACCCTGAGCCTCGACCACACCTACACCCGCACGAGCACCGACCCGGCCGAGGGAAAGGCGACCATCAAACGGGACGACGACACCGATGTGACGCTTTCGTTCTCGGATTTTCTCGCGGGGATGAGCCTGGAGTTGAGCCTGACCCGCTCGGCCTCGGACGAGAGCGAGGACGACAAGGGCCCGACGGTGGACTACACGTACTCGGTGACCTACGACTGGAGCTTCCTCGACCAATACGACCTGAGCTACGAGTACCAGTTCGACAAGAAGAGCGACGCCGAGGACACCCGCAACCACCAGGTGACCCTGTCGGCGGAGTTCCTGGAGGGCCTGCTCACGATCAGCTTCGAGTGGGAGCTCGATCAGCAGCTCGAGGGCGACAGGCGGGACACCCACCGGTACCTGATTGAGGTAGAGGGGCAGTTCTGATAAGGTGGCGCCGGTTTCTCGGCGCTTTGGACGAGCGAAACCCGAGGACCCGAGACTTGAGGAGGAGGAGACACCATGCGGCGGATGCTCTGGGCGGTGGGCGCGATCGCGCTGGCCACCATGATGGGATGCGCGGGGGCGTCGGTCAAAACCTATGCAAAACCCCCTGCCGGCCAACGCCAGTACGGCAAGGTGAAAAAGGTGGCGGTGCTGCCCTTCGACAGCGTCGTGGAAGGGGCCCAGGCGCCGCGGATCGCCGGGGACCTCTTTCTCCAGGAGCTCCTGAACCGCGGAACCTTCGACGTCGTGGAGGAGCCCCGGTACGTCAACGAGCTCATGAAGAAGCTCAAGCTCCGCAACACCGAGGGGCTCGACCGGGAGATCGTCCGGAAGATGGGCGAGGAGCTCCAGGCCCAGGCCCTCATCCTGGGGGATCTCCTCGTGTTTGGCCAGGAGGAGAACTCCGAGATCGTGGAGTTCGCCCTCCAGGTGAACATGATCGACACCGAGTCCGGTGACATCCTGTGGAGCGGCCGCACCTACGCCCGGTCGAGCACGACCCTGGGCGAGATCCTGGGGGTCAACAAGGGGCCCTCGCCCAACGACGTGGCGGCCCGGGGCGTGGCCCGGCTCGTGGCCCGGCTCGACGCCGAGTTCCGGGCGGCCCGGGAGGCCGAGGTGCAGCGGATGCTCGAGGCGGCCAAGGCTGCGGAACTGGCGGGAGAAGAGGGAGCCCCGGCCCCGGCCGCCGGGGAGCAGAAGCCCGCCGAGCCCGAGGTGGCCCCCGAGAAGCAGACCGAGGAGATCCTCCTCCAGGTGAAGCCGAAGTAGCGGCGGAGGGCAGGGACCCTGCTGAACCATCGAACCCGGCTTTGGCGAAGCGCCCTGGCGGGGGGGCTTGTGGCCGTGCTGGCGGCCTCGGTCGGCCTGGCGCGGGAACTCTCCTGGCGGTTCGACGAGGCCTACGGCGAGCGGGGCCGCGGCCGAAACGAGCTCCGGGACCCGGTGGACGTGGCGGTGACGGCCGGCGGCGAGATCGTCGCCTTGGACCGGGACCGCGAGGCTCTGGTGTGGTTTTCCCGGGCCGGCCGGTGGGAGAGGACCCTGGGTGGGAGCCGCGGTGCCGGGGAGGTCCGGCTCGACCGGCCGCGGCGGTTGGGGCTCGGGCCCGACGGCCGCCTTTGGGTGGTCGATACCGGAAACCACCGGCTGGTGGTGGTGGACAAGGAAGGCGCCGAGGCATTCGTTCTCGGAAGCCTCGGCAGCGCGGACGGCCGCTTTCGGCACCCGGCCGATGTAACGTTCGACGAACGGGGGCGTCTTTACGTGGCCGACGCCGGAAACGAGCGGATCCAGGTGTTTCGGCCCGACGGCGGGTTCCTCGCGTCCTGGGACCGACGAACCGGGGGGCGGCGCGACCACCTGGAAACGCCCGTCGCGGTCGCGTACACTCCCGAGGGGCGCGGGGGAATCTGGGTCCTCAACGAGGGGTGGCGAAGGCTCGAGCGGTTCGACCTCGAAGGCTCCTGGGAGGAAACCTTGGATCTCTCGGGTTGGCTGCCCGAGGGGGCGAAGTTGGTCGCCGTGGAGGTGGACCCCGTATTCTATCGGATGTTCTTGTCCGACGCCGGGTCCGGGAGGGTGTGGGTCCTGAACCGCCGGGGGGAGCGGGTCGCGGAGATCGGGGACGGGGTGGCCCCGTTTCGGCCTGCCGGGTTCGTGGTAGAGCGCGACTGGGACCTTTACCTGGCCGACCGGGCCGGCGCGCGGATTTTGAGGTTCACGAGGGAGTGATCGGTTTTCCTAGCGGAACCGGGAGAGGGGAACATGCTTCGGAAAGCCCTGTGTGCGTGGATCGTGGCGGCTGGCGTGGCGGCGCTCTGGGCGGGCGCCTCGGCCGCGGAAGAAAAGAAGATGACCCCGCTCGACATCCCGATGATCGGGGACATTGAGATGCTGAAGCCCGGGGACAAGGCGCCGGACTTTACGCTCGAGGACATCGAGGGCCGGCCGTTCCAGTTGGCGAAGGAGGCGCCGGGGAAGGTACACCTCCTCGTCTTCTGGTCCATCTTCTGCGAGCCGTGCAAGGCGGAGATGCCGATGATCGAACGGCTCTACGAGGAGTACCGCGACAAGGGGTTCGAGGTGATTGCGGTGGCCCTCGACGGCGAGCCGATGAAGAAGAGCATCCAGGGGCTGGTGAAGCAGCAGGGGTACACGTTCCGGGTGTTCATCGACAAGCTTGCCCCCGATGAGTCTTTCGTGGTGGCCGACCCCTACGGCGTGGCGGGCACGCCGACCCTGTACCTCGTGGGCAAGGACGGAAAGATCGCCTTCGCGGAGGTGGGATTGACCGACAAGGAGGTCCTCGAGGCGGAAGTCAAGAAAGCCCTGGGGCTCTGATCATGCGGCGCTCGGTCCGGGCGATCTTCGGGGCGGGAATCGGGGGGGCGGTCCTGTTGCTGGCCGCCCTTCCCGCTGTTTCGGCCGAGAAAGTACAACCTTTCACAGGGATGACCATCCCCGGCGACACGTTCGACCTGGCCGACCACCTGGGCAAGGTTCCCATTTTGCTCGATTTCGGCTCGATCTACTGCTCGAGCTGCGTCCAGTCCATCCCCAAACTCGTCAACCTCCAGAACAAGTACGGCGCCGAACGGCTACGGGTGGTGGGGGTGAACCTCGACACCTACAACGTGGCCCGGGTGCGGCGGTTCTACGGGCAGTTCAAGGACATCCTCTCGTTTCCGGTGGTGCTCGATCTTCAGCTGAAGATCAGCCGGGCGTTCGGGATCACCACCCTTCCCACCTACGTGCTGGTGGACCGCAACGGCGAGATCGTCCAGACCGTAGTGGGGTACAACGAGGAGCGCTGGAAAGAGCTCGAGGAGACCGTGCGCCGGGTCGTGGAGGAGGGGGCCACCGCCGCGCAGGTGGGGGCGGCGGTGGAAAACGTGGTCCTCCTCGCCCCGGACAATTTCACGAAGACCTACCAGGACTCGATCTCGGTGGTCGGTCTCACCGGGGGACGGAAAGGGCCGTTCGTCCTAAGGCTCAACGGCGGGAGCGAGAGGGAAGCCAAGAGCTACGGTAAGATGTTCTGGGTCCGCACCCCCCTGAGCCTCGGGTCCAACTACATCGAGATCCGGTACCCCGAAACCGAGGGAGGCGAAGGGAACCTCGCGATCGTGCTGTTCCGGGAACCCGTGATGGGCGAGGGGCTGCAGTCGCCCTTTCCGGAGTACCAGTTCCACACGCCCGACCACGAGGACCGGTGCCGCAATTGCCACCAGATGGAGCCCGAGGGCGGCGGGGAGGTGACGGTCATCACCACGTTCTGCCTGCGGTGCCACGGGTACCTCACCGACCAGAGCTGGGTCCACGGGCCGATTCCGGTGGGTGGATGCAGCCCCTGCCACGATTTCACAAGCAAGCCCCACAAGTACGACCTGGTGACCCAGGGGTCGGACCTGTGTTTCACCTGCCACGACGACATCCGGGCCAAGTTCACCCGGACGTACGTCCACGGGCCGGTGGTGATGGGGTTTTGCACCGTTTGTCACAGCCCCCACGGGTCGCCGTTCAAGTTCCAGATCCGGTTGCCCCAGGGGGACCTGTGCCTGTCGTGCCACGAGAACATGAAGGAGAAGATGAACCGGTTCGTGCTCCACAAACCTTTCGCCGACGGGAACTGTTCTGGGTGCCACGATCCCCACTCGTCGGACAACCCGAAGTATTTCCTGAAGGGGGAGGGGGAGGGCTTGTGCCGGCTGTGCCACGACGAGGACACCATGGCCCGCCATAAGCATCCCGTGGGCCGGCCGCCCAAGTTCACGGTGCCGGGCATGCGGCTCGATCCGGAAGGAAAGCTCATGTGCCTGAGCTGCCACGACCCCCACGCGTCGGACAGCGACCGCATGGCGCCCGTGCAGGGCGGCTGTTCGGGCTGCCACCAGATGTGAGGAAGCCCCGATGTCGGAAAAGGTCCCCACCGGGCTCGGTGTCCGGCTGATTCTGGTCTCGGCGGCCATCGTGGCGCTGGCCGCCCTGGTGGTCGGGGCCGTGGTCACGAAACTCAGCGAAGACGAGGTAAAGGCCCGGCTCCGGGCCGAGGCGGACGACCTGGCGCGGATCGTGGAGGAGGTGGCGGGTGCCGGATCCGGGGAGGCCGACCTGTCCCGGGTGGTGCTGCGCAACCGCTTGCGGCGCGCGGGGGGGGCCTGGGTGGTGGACCGGGAGGGGCGGGTCGTGGCCGCGCCAGCCGGCATGCCGGAGGCCGCTAGCCTGGGTGAGGTGGAGGTCGAGCTCCTGGCGGCCCACAAGCCCCTGGAGGCCCTGGGAGACCGCACTCAGGGGAACCGGCTGAAGCTGGCGGCTGCGGCCGAGGGGTACGAGGCCGGGATCGGGATCGCCACCCTGTTCGGCGAGGACCGGATCGTGGCGTTCCGCGTGCTCAAGGACCGGGGCTGGGTGGTGGCGGTGGACGAGCCCTACGCGTCGTCGAGCAGCATTGCCGCGAGTCTCAAGAAATACGTGCTTCTGACCTGCGCGGTGCTGGGGGTGGCCATCCTGCTGAGCACGGCGCTGTCCGTGTCGCTCGTGATCAAGCCGTTCTACCGGGAGCGCCTCGAACTCCTCGGCCGCGTGGAGGCCGCCAACCGAAATCTCCGCAAGCTCCATGAGGTTTCGGTGAGCATGCAGAAAACCCTGTCCCTGGAGGACCGGATCCGTACGATCCTCGGGGCGGCCCACGAGGTGCTGGGGCTCGACCGGATCTTCCTCTTTCTCCCCAACCCCGAGGAAACGGTGCTCGAGTGTAAGGGCGCGTTCGGAAACCAGGACGAGCCCCCGGAGGAAATCCGCCTGCCGCTCGGGCCGGGCGGTGGGGTGATCGCCCAGGCGTTCCTGCAGAAGCGCACCTACCGGGTGGAAAACGCCCGGGAACTGCCGTCGGAGCTGCGGCTCCAGCCCCCCTACGATGAGATCCGGGCGCTCCGGAGCCGGAGCTTCATCGTGATCCCGATGATCGTGGAGAGCGACTGCGTCGGGGTGGTGGCCGTGGACAACCAGCTCAGCAAACGCCCGATTCCCGGCGAGGTCATCGAGACCCTCGAGCTTTTCACGAGCCAGGCCGCCGTGGCGATCGAGAACGCGCGCCTGTACCAGCAGCTCAAGCTCTATGCGAACGAACTCGAGGTCACCGACCATCTGACGCAGCTTTTCACGTTCTTCCACTTCAAGAAGCTCCTCCAAGGCGAGATCGACCGGGCGCGGTTGACCGGGTCGCCGCTGTCGCTTCTGGTCGTGCGGATCGACAACTTCGCGGCCTACAACGAGCGGTTGGGTCAGAAATTCGGCGACGAGGTGCTAAAGCGCGTGGCCGAGGTGATCCGGGCGAAGAGCGGAGGAAAGGAAGTGATCGGCCGGTGCTTCGGTTCCACCTTCGCGGTGCTGATGCCGGGGATGGACGCCGAGGCGGCGCGCCAACGGGCCGCGGATCTGGTCGCCGCCCTGGAGGAGCAGTCCTACCCGGGCGAGGACGCCCTGGCCGAGGGACGCCTGCGGTTCGTGGCGGCCTGGGCCGAGTACCAGAGGGGTGAGGCCGCGAACGCCGAGGAGTTCTTCTCCCGGGTGAACGAACAGACGAAAGAGGCCCGGGCGTGACGGGGTACCGCAATCCCCTGCCGACGGTGGACGTGGTCATCCTCCGGGACGACGGGGTGGTTCTCGTACGGCGCAGGAACCCGCCCCACGGGTGGGCTCTGCCCGGGGGGTTCGTGGAGGAGGGGGAGTGCCTGGAGGCGGCGGCCGCCCGGGAGGCGTTTGAGGAGACAGGGCTTCGGGTGCGGTTGCGGGAGCAGTTCTTCACCTACTCGGATCCCCGGCGAGATCCGCGCCGCCACACGATCACGACGGTGTACCTGGCGGAGGCCGACGGGGAGCCTGCGGCCGGAAGCGACGCGGCCGACGTCAAGGTCTGGTCGTGGGATCGTCTGCCCGAACCCCTTTGTTTCGACCACGGGCGGATTCTGGCCGACGTGCGCCGCTATCTGACCACGGGGGAACGGCGAAGGCTGGAGAACGGCTAGAACGCTGGGAAGCCGGGAAGCGTGTCCTCCCTCACCCCGGCCCTCTCCCCCCGGTGGGGGGAGAGGGAGTCGCCCTCTTCCGGGGGCGCCCCCCCGTGTCCCTCTAGTGCATTCGCAGGTAGCAGCAGTGGCCGAAGGGCCGGCCTGAGCCGCAGGGGCAGGGGGCCCCCAGGTCGGGCCTGGCCGGATGGGAGGGAACCGGCTCGCCGGCGCTTTCGGCCTCCTGCTCCTCCCGGCGCCAGCGCTCCTGGCGTTTCTCGATCTCTTCCGGATCGTAGAAGGTGAGCCAGTCCCTCTGGTAGTATTCCAGGCCGGCGTCCCCGGTCCGGTCCTCCAGTAGGTCGTCCACCTCCCAGTCGTAAAACACGCCCTGGTAGTCCGGATCGTCCCGGTGCCGGGCGGCCTCCTCGCGCCCGAAGGCCAGCAGGAGGTCGCGGTAGCGGCGCGCCTTGAGGTCCACGAGCACGTTGGCCGCGGTCTGCCGAAGGTACAGGGGTTCCTGGGGGCTTCGCAGGATCGCCGCGGCCGTCTCGGTCACCTCCCGGGTCCGGCGGCGGTGGCCGATGGCCGCGGCCACCGCGGAGGCGAGCGCCACCGAGCGGGCCCCCGGCCCCGCGGTCACGTCGGCCACGATCCGCATCAGGGGCACGTGGGCCACGTCGCCGATGCGGCCGAAGATGCTGGGGAGATCCTCGGTCACCCAGTCGCAGTCAAAGGCGTCGGCCCAGCGGAGCGCCGTGAGGAGGGGAACGAGGGCATCCCCGGTCTCCATCGCCCCCAGGATGTAGGTGGCGTGAACCACGGCCCACCACTCCGGGAGTTGCTGGGTCCACGCCCGTTTGTCGGACACGATCTCGGCAAGCCGCGGCAGCATCCGGTCCCCGCGGCGCAGGAACTCCTCCACCGCCTCCCGGGGCAACCTGTCCCCGGCGGTGTAGAGGAGTTCCACCAGTTCGTCGTCCGTAAGCCCCCGAAACCTCTGGTCGGCCATCGGTTTCCTAGTCGCCGAGGCGGGCGGCCGCCTCCGCGAACCGGCGGAGCCCTTCGCGAATCGCGTCGTCCGAGGTCGCGTAGGAGAGTCGCAGGTGGCGGTCGGAACCGAAGGGTTCCCCGGGAACCACGGCGATCCGGGCCTCGTCCAGAAGGTACGCGGCCAGGTCCGCGGGGCATCCGATCTCCCGGTCGCCCCACCGGCGCCCGAGGAGGCCCGCCACGTTGGGAAACACGTAGAACGCACCCTCCGGGGAGCGGCAGGTGACCCCCGGGATCCGGTTGAGGGTCTCCACGATCAGGCCCCGGCGGGCCTCGAACGCCCGGCGCATCTCCTCCACGCAGTCCTGGGGGCCGGTCAGGGCGGCCACGGCGCCCTTCTGGGCGAAGCTCGTGGGGTTCGAAGCCGACTGGCTCTGGAGGGCCTCCATGGCGGCGATCGCCTCGGCCGGCCCGGCCGCGTACCCGATGCGCCACCCGGTCATCGCGTAGGTCTTGCTCACCCCGTTCACGATGACGGTGCGGTCCCGGAGTTCCGGCGCCACCTCCAGAATGCTCGTGAACCGCGCTTCCCCGTACACGAGCCGGTGATAGATGTCGTCGCTCACGATCACCACGTCCCGGCCCCGGAGCACCTCGGCAAGCGCCACGAGGTCCTCCCTGGTGTAGAGTGCCCCCGTGGGGTTCGAGGGGCTGTTGAGCACCAGGGCCTTGGTGCGGGGCGTGAGGGCGGCCTCGAGGGCCTCGGGCCGCATCCGGAACCCGTCCTCCTCGGCCGTCGGGAGGATCACCGACCGACCGCCGGCCAGTTGGATCTGGTCCGGATAGCTCACCCAGTAGGGCGCCGGCACGATCACCTCATCACCGGGCTCGAGGAGCACCTGGAAGAGATTGAAGAGGATGTGTTTGGCGCCGCACGCCACCGTGATCTCGTTCGCCCCGTACCGCAGGCCGTAGTCGGCCTCGATCCGGGCGCCGACGGCCTTCTTGAGCTCCGGCGTGCCGCCGGCCGGCGTGTAGCGCGTGTCCCCCCCCCGCAGGGCTTCCACGGCGGCCTCCACGGCGTGGGCCGGGGTGCCGAAGTCGGGCTCCCCGGCCCCGAACCCGATCACGTCGATCCCCTGGGCCCGAAGCTGTTTCGCCTTGGCCGTAATCGCCAGGGTGGGGGAGGGCTTCAGCAGTTTGGCGCGAGAACTCAGCTTCACGGGTTACCTCCGTTCGTGGGGGGCCGGCGAAACTTGGCGCGAAGCGCGTCGATCACCAGGTCGGGGGCCAGATCTTTGATGCAGCCCCCGAGCTCGAACACCTCCTTCAGGATTCTCGAGCTCACATAACTGTAGTTCTCTTTCGAGGCCAGGAAGAACGTGTCCATCTCGGGGTAAATCTTCCGGTTCATGAGGGCCATCTGGAACTCGTACTCGAAATCGCTGACGGCCCGCAACCCGCGCACCACCACCCGGTAGCCGTTGCGCCGCAGGTACTCCACCAGCAGCCCCTGGAACGCATCCACCTGGACCTTGGGCTGGTCGGCGAACACGCGCCGTATGAGCTCGATGCGCTCCTCCACCGAGAACAGGGTGCGCTTGTCCCGATTCACGGCCACGAGCACCACCACCCGGTCGAACACCTCGGCCGTGCGCTCGATGATGTCCACGTGGCCGTTGGTGATGGGGTCGAAGCTTCCGGGGTAAACCGCCACCGATTCGCTCACGATGTCCCTCCAGGGGGCGCCGGTGTCCCTCTCGCGCCCAAGGTCGGATCGGGCGCGGCCACCGTGTCAGGAGTCAGTGGACAGACGACAGGGGAATTCTCTGACCTCTGACTTCTGAATTCTGGCCCCTGATACGGCAGCCGCTCCCACAGGTTGACCGGCGCGATGACGTCGGGATCCCGAATGTTCT